>JAEDNF010000089.1 GCA_016302655.1 Oscillospiraceae bacterium
AGTTCTGCAATAAAGGTCTTAGCATTCTGCAAAGAAAAATGTTTGTTTTGTCGATAATATCAAAACCCCGAAAATCCTCATTGCAAAGGGATTTTCGGGGTGAAAATTTTATTTCTGCACGATTCGGATGTAAGCTATTTGGGTATCGACCCTTAACTTAATGTGCTTTATTAGCCCCGAACCGCACATTTTAATACTGAACCTTGATTGTCGGAGAATCAAGCTTCTCTCCGTTGCTGTTCTTTATGTCTACGCTCACCTCTATTTCTGTGATGTCACTTGCTGCGGTAATCTTATTATTCTCAAGCGATGACTCTCGCAGCGTGACTTCAAGCATAGCATATCCGTTTGCTTCTATTGTGGAGCTTGGGAAGAAGTAATCGCAAACCAATCCGTTTACTGACAGCGAGTTATACACATAGTCAACCGTAATTCTTTCGGAGTTAGTGTTCTCTATAACAAACATTGCGTACATATTCTTGCTGTAATCCAAGCCGCTTTCAACAACGCCCTTTGAAATAATGCGAACGCCGTTGCCCGAATATACTTCATTTCCCGACACATCAAATTTTGCGTTTGAGTCGTTAATTTTTACAGCGATAGGTTTTGCGTCGGTTATTACGCTGCCGTCAGAATGTTTAGCGGTAAGCTCAAGCGAAAGCTCTCCGATATCGTTAATGCCGTAAATATCCCAGTAACTGTCTCTCAGAATTTTGGAAAGATCAATGTCAATTATACAGGTCTTACCCGGATTTATCATATCATGCGACCAATCCTCATTTTGAACGAGAAGCCCGTTTATGCCGATACGGCTTGTTGCAAGGTTTACTTGCTCGGAAGAATTGTTTACCGTTTCCAAAAGCAATGCCTTTTCGCCGTCCTTATTCGTCATAAGAGCTGCTGATACCACTTTGATTTCGTTTTCGCTGTATAACTCTTCCGCACTGAAATGCTCGATGGTATAATTATAGGTGTTCTTGCATTCATCGCTGTTTATTCCTGCTTGGTACCTGTTTTCGTTGTAATTAAAGGAATCTGCGATCGATGTTTTTATCTGTCTTGGACCTGTGTATGTGTGATTGAAGTCATCGTCGCTTATGTCAAAGCCTATCTCAATATCCGCTAACTCATTTATTCCGTAAAGCATAAGTCCGTTATAGTTGAAGTGAATGGTATCGGTTGCTTTCTTTCCTGCGGGAACATCGCAATTGAAATACCCCTCGGGAACCATAATTCCATTGATAGAGTTACAGCTATATCCCATTGAACCGCTGACAAAGGATAAATCTTTTGTACTGTTGTTTTCGATAAGAAGCTCCAGCTCAAAGGCGTAGTTCTGATAGCTAAGTCCCGTTGCGGTTATCTTCACATCGTCTTCGTCTACCATAACCGTTTCGGAAATCGTTGCGGTTTGCTTAAACTCTCCAAGCTTTGCAGAATTGTTCTCCGCCGGCTTTTGCTCGGTAGCGGAAGTGCTTGCGGCGGTTGAATTTTCCCCTTGAACTGTGCTCTGCGTTTCGGCAAGGCTTTCTGACTGAACCGAATTGTCCGAATTGCCTGAATCACCGCTGCAGGCGGTCAGGGAAATCATAATTGCAAGTGCTGATAGAATAGACAAACCCTTTTTCATAAAAAGTCCTCCTTGATGTGTTTTGGTTTGTCTGTATTATAACACGGCACTTTTCATTTTTGGATTTGTAACTGCAAAAAGGCACCCACCATTATAGCGGGTGCCTAATATTATTTCGATAAGTCAATGTATAACCGTAATTCCTCCGATATTTCCTTATGTATTCCAAGGGAGCAGTACTTGTCATTCATTGCGTCAATTTCGCCTATGACCGCTCTGCACAAATCATACTTACCCCATTCATAACACACATCAAGCAGATAGCCGAACAGCTCCAGCTTCTTACGAATGTACGGAATGACAGGCTCGTTCTTTTCGCAGATTTCGATAGCCTCCATAAGCAGCTTTGCGGATCGTGCATAGCATTCCCAAAGGCAATACATATCTGCGCAGGGAATGCTTATACAGTCGATTTCGTCAAGGTCGGTCGGGGCAGTTTTGGTGAAAATCTCCCTTGCTTTCGCCATGCATTTCTCTGTGTTTTCAAGTGACGGTTCAATCAGCGTGAAATACCACGCGCAGACAGAATAGTATATTCCGCGCACCTCAGAGCAGGGAGCTTCTTCGGTCAACACGATTCTTTGTGCTTCGGAAAGCGTGCGGTCAATTTGCAGTTTTTTGCCTTGAGGATTGCGGATTAAGATAGTTGCTTTTGCAAGAAGATTTTTCGCTAACAGCGTTTGACCATAGTTATCTCTTGTTTTTCTTGAGTAGGAAATAGTTTTGTCTATTGCATCGTTCAGCTTCTTCAAAATCAGCTTTTCTTCCGTATCAACCGCATCATAAGCACCGCCGAGGAGATTGTCGTAATAGTCCGACATCATATCATAATAAAGCGCATAAATGTAATTACTTCCGAATTGCTTTGCCGTATGCCCGGCTTTAAGGAGCTTTTCGGCGGCTGTTTCAAAATCCCCACGCTCAAGATATATTTCGATAATACAGTCGTACAGCTTCATTAGTGCAAACCCGTTTCGGCTCTTGGGGTTCAGTATAAGTTCTTCCGAGCGGGCAAGAATAAATTCCTCCCGATAGCGCGGCATATTCTGAATGGTGAGGTACAGCAAATCGGAATATATGTCAGTGTCAAGAAGAAAAGGCTCTCGTTTTGAGCTGTCAAGAACTTCCTCCGCCAGCGAAACCAGCCCAGCCACTTTTTCACGGTCTGTTGACGCTCTGTTATCCGAATGGGCATACCGCTCGCACAGCGTTTCGCCGATAACGCCGGTTTTGTCGGTGGTTTTCTCAAACCGTTTTTCGAGCTGTGGGTGCTTTTTCATTTGCTTGTTGTTACACTCAATGATTTCTGTGAGCTTATGAGGATAGCCCTCCTTACGACCCTCTGTTTTGAGTTGGCAAAACAGAAACTTCAGCAGCATTTCGGCATAGCGCTTTGCTTCGTCGCTCCACTCCAGACAGTGAATGGTTTCTTTGATCACGGGATGAAGCGAAATATCCGCACCCGAAAGCTGAATCCAGCCGTCACGAATAAGGCTGTTCACATCATCCTTTGATTCTGTTTCAATTATTGAACATAATAAACGAACATCAATGCCATTATCACCAATAAGCGACATTGTTTTCAGAATGCTTTTCATCTTTTCAGTAAGGCATTCTGCCTCGAAAAGTGCCGTAATAATGCCGCGAATGGTTTCGGTGTGTTCTATATTATCCTTGCTGAAAACAACCCTTTCCGAAGCTATCTCCGAAAAGCCGTATTTGTCAACCAATGCGGACGCTTCCGCTATCGTAAGATAACTGCCCGCAATCTGCTTGGCAATAAGCTCGACGGTAAGCGTGTGTCCCGCGACCTTCGCAATAATATTATCCATATACGGAATGTCCGCTTGCTGGATTGCAATTTTCAGGTTGCTTTCAAACAATTGCTGCAGGTCGGTTTGCTTGGAAATCGCCGTTATCGGCAGAACGAGATAATCGCCCGAAACAGGCTCTTTGCGCGAGATGAAGATTACCTTCCAACCCACATTCAGAACATCACAAACGTTCTTGTCAAGTGCTCCCGAATAGTTGTCGATTACCAGAATTGTTTTGGTTTCGGTAGCAATTTCTGAAAACGCACGCAGCTTGCGCTCGTAATAATCTGCGATGCTTTCGGCATCATTTTTGGACACCGTGTTGATGAAAGCCTGCCTGTCGTCCGACAATGTTTTTGGTAATGATTCATCAAAAGGCAAGTACAGAATGTTGTCAACGCAAGACTTGCACTTGACGAGAGCTGAACGCACCAGCGTACTCTTTCCGATACCGCCCATTCCCGTTACAAAAATGCACTTGCTCTCGCTTTCCTCAATCCATTTGCACAGAGTATCAAGCTCATTTTCCCGACCGATAAAATTGACGGGCAGAGTTATTTCTGTAGAACGGATAAACGGCTTGTAAATATCCGCAAGCCTTTCTATTTCTTCCAAAGCTTCAATAGCAGGCTGCATACTCTGAAATCTGTCAAGATAGAAATTTGCCAAAGCATTATGAAAGAAGTCGGTCAATCTGAAAAACAGCTTGTCTTGGTATTCCGACCTTGCATATACTGTCTTTGAATAATCAAAAACAGCGTTGTTTTCACAATCGGACGCACCCGGTGTTCTTTTGAACAACAGCCAGAACAGCAGTGCTCCCACAGCATACACATCGGTATGAGCGCCGAGCTTTTTCAGCTTTCCTGTTTGCAATTCAATAGCCGCAAAACCTTTTGAATAAGACGGGCGAACTATATTTATATTTTGTTTATCACACATTGAAAGCGGAATAAGCGAATCTAAATCAAAAAGCTGTACTCTTATCGCCAAACTGTCAATAATCAGAATATTATCGGGCTTGATGTCAAGATACAAATACCCCTCATCGTGAATTTTCTTAAGAATACAAGCAACTTGCCTTACAACAGTAATGCAGTCCTTAAGGCTTTTCGGACGATAAGACGCAAGCGTGTTTTCTGTTGAGTATTCCGAAGCGAGGTATACCGTTCCGTTGCCAAAGTATATGTCGATGGTGTTGGCGAGCGCATCAAACAAGTCACCAGAATAGAACAATCCGTTGCCGATACTGAAGTCGGATTTGAATTTCTCTTTTGCGTTCTCAAAAAGTGCGTTATCAGCCGCTTGAAGATAGCCGTTCCCGGTTCTTTCGATTTGCAGCTTATACGGATAGCATTCCTTAATTCTAATGTGCTTTACATCGTCTGTATTGGCGGTATATACGGCGTCATAAACGATACAAGAACCGCCTCTGCCTATCTCTCTAACAATGTTGAAAACAACCGCACCGCCTGCTTTATTAAAAAAACGAAGTGTTGTACCGCTCGGTAAAGCAATTCTTGAGTCCATAATTACACCGCCTTTCCCGTATATTGTACAACACTTTTTGCTCGATTTGGATTTGTTGCCGCAAATTAGTCTTATTCAGCAATAAAAATTTCACGCATATATTCCCGAAAAGCAAACAGAGGATCTGTATCGTCATTTACTGCCCACAAGAATATCCAGTCGTATGGATTTCCTGCATAAAGCTCGGGATATCCGCAGTCGATAAGGTATTTGTTAATATTGTCAATACACCGCTCCGACTCGGTCTTGTCGGATCTGTAATAGTGACCGTTAGCAACAATAAGCCTTGCCCAGTGCGAATAAAACTCAAGCAGAATCATCAGCTTGCGTATTCTCTCGTGAGAAACGTGCTGACCGTTAGTGATTTTTTCTATGCCGTCCCTGTCGGGAAAAGACGCTTGAGCAAGCACCGGCAACAGGCTGTTATTCGCAAGCAAAGGCTTGATGGAGCGATTGGTTTTGTATTCATCGGCTTGATGTTTATCAAGCCCCATGATCTGCGAATATATAACCCATGTTGAGGCGTTTTTTTTGGGGGCGATTATATAGTCGTCATCGGTGCTTTCCGATTTGAGATGATATTGATTATGGGATTTATCGAACGCCAAGCCCTCTTTGTACGCAAGCCCGTTGTCGCAGGATATTTCGTTCCATAATTTCTGAATATGCTTTTTTGCAGTGGCGTTGTTATATCCGAACTGCTCAAAATGCTCGGTTATGTAGTCAATCAATTCATTCTCGCTTTTGGCGGAATCAATGAAATCTACAATGCTACCCGTGTACAGAACCTCGTTTTCTGTATCGACCTTACCCTTATTGTCCTTAGGTAAACGAGAGATAATAGAGGCGGCTTTTTCATACGAAAGACCGTTTCGGATACAGTAGTAATAAACCGCTTCCCGTACGGAATGACAGTCAAAACTCCGCCCAAACCAGACTTTTTTGAAGAACTCGTTTGTCTGTTCGACATTCAGCCCGAATGCGAAGCAAAGTTGAAAAGCGGTATCTCTTTTAATCGTTTTGCCGCAGTTAAACCACTCGTCAATCTCGCGCGGAACAGGTACCTTTGCCGACTTGAACTTGTTTTTCAAAAACGCAAGCTTCCCGTCGGTATCATCGTCTGCTCCTTCATAGCCGTTATCGCAGACGAATTGGGTAAGAGCTTCGCTGAAGGTTCTGAAAGAGCGTGCCACTTCAAGAAGCTTTTCTTCGTAGTAGTCATCATCGGGGGAGAGGGTTGCCGCTTCGTCGTCTAACATTTGTGTGTATTGGTCCATTATATTGTCCTCTTATGTCAAATTATTTCATTGAAATATACTCAACAATCGAATTAGCAATCTTTTTGTTTTCTTTGCAAGGCTGCGTTTGATACACTCCACCCTTTTGATTCTGCCATATCACAATACCGTCAATATTTGCTTGCTCAATAACATACCAATCCTTTGGAACATCTGGGTTATTTTCTCTTTCGCTTATTGTAACATCAACAACATTTAGCCTCGGAGAGTTGCATATTCCTGTGAACTCGTGATTGCCTGCGGAAGCCACGCCAAATTCCTTTAAATATGTATAATATTCATAAGAGAAACGTAAATCAAGCTTTTTCTCAATATTTTTGATTTCTTCATCGTTAGCACCGTTTAAAGATACGAAATACGGCATTTCTCGTAAAAAAGGAATAATTTCAGACATAGAATCAACC
>JAEDNF010000090.1 GCA_016302655.1 Oscillospiraceae bacterium
AAAAAGCAGAGTCTTTGTATGAACAGATGTACGCAAAGAGAGAACAACCGGCTAATGCGTACACCCTGTCCGAAAGGACAGCAACGGAGAGAGAAATTCATTTACACCACCCTACTTTTATGCAAAATAAAGTATAGTGGGTGCAGAGGGAAACTATTCCCCCGGTCAGCCAGAACCGGACTGCATCGCTGTGTGCCGTTTTTAACGGCTGGTAATCAGGAAGGAATGGTAAAATGGTAGAATTAAAAAATGTCGACGTTCATTTCAAGGACGGCGGCGGAGTTGACGCTTTAAACGGCGTCAATTTGCGTATTGAGGACGGTGAATTCGTCTTTATCGTAGGCGACAGCGGCGCAGGAAAATCAACCCTGTTAAAGCTCCTTACAAGAGAGATAGCGCCGACTTCGGGAAGAGTATTTGTAAACGGATACAACCTTGCAAAGATAAAGAGCAAGAAGATACCTTATTTCAGAAGATCGATAGGTATGATATTTCAGGATTTCCGCCTGATACCCGATCTTAACGTATATGACAATGTAGCTTTTGTTTTAAGAGTTACAAACAAGTCGAAAAGGACGATACGGCACAGAGTACCCTATGTCCTTAACCTTGTAAAGCTCGCAGAAAGAGCTAAGGCATACCCCGACACGCTCTCGGGCGGTGAAAAGCAGAGAGTAGCCATTGCAAGAGCCTTTGCGAGCGATCCGGGACTGATAATCGCAGACGAGCCGACGGCGAACATTGACCCTGCGCTGTCGTATGATATAGTTAAACTGCTCAAGGAGATAAACAAGTGCGGCACGACCGTAATAATGGTAACTCACGAGCACAGCCTTGTTGAATATTTCGGAGGAAGGATCGTCAGCTTAAAGGCGGGCGAGGTAGTTTTCGACGAATATGTGGAAGGTGAGGCGCAGGATGAATAATATCAGTTATCTTATCAAGCAGGGCATAAGATCCGTCTGGAAGAACCGCTTTATGTCCTTTGCGAGCCTTTGTATACTTACGGTGAGCCTTATCCTTGTCGGAATGTCCGCAATAGTTATGCTTGACTGCGGAATCATTCTTGACAATGTTTCCGATAAAAACGAGATCAGCGTTTATCTTGAAGATGACGCAGATATAGCACATATAGGCGAGGTGCTGAAAAGCAACACCCTCACCGCTTCTACGCAGTACATTTCTCCCGAAGAGGGACTTGCCAAGATGATGGAGCAGTACGAAGAGCAGCGTGCGCTGTTTGAGAGCCTGCCTTACAATCCCGTGCCGCCGACCTATATGGTGACGATAAACGACCTTGACGAAATATCCGTTGCAGTACAGCAGTTCTCGGCGATAGAAGGCGTTTATAAAGTAAATGCGCCGACCGATTTTGCAAGCTTCATAAAAGACCTCAGAACGACCTTTACCATAATAGGCATAGTTCTTATTGCGGCGCTCGGTACGGTAAGCGTAATAATCATATCGAATACCACAAGGCTCAGCGTATTCGCCCGCCGAAAAGAAATCGCTATCATGCGTATTGTCGGAGCGACAAACTCCTTTATCAAGACTCCGTTCTTTGTTGAAGGAATGTCGATAGGACTTGTGTCGGGCGTGCTTGCGTGGTTTGTCACAAAAATCGTATATGAGAATCTGTACAATATGTTCACAAGCAGTCTCGGAATGTGGAATGCGCTCGGTATGGGCGATATCCTCCGCTTTTCCGATATAGGCTGGTATGTGCTTGCCGCCTGCTGTGCGGCAGGAGCTCTGCTCGGAGCTATCGGTACGGTACTCAGCACAGGAAAGTACCTTAAGGTATAACGGCGAAAGGAATAAGGATGATGCTGAAAAAAATTCTGCGGTATCTGACTTCATTCGTCACGATATCCGCAATGACCTTTGGTATAATAGTGTCCTACGCACCGGTAGGCGCAGATGAGCTTACTGTTGACGATATAAAGGACAGAATTGAGCAGATAAAGCAGGAAAACGAAGAAAGACGCAACGAACTCCAGCAGATAGAAGGAGATATCTCCGAATCAAAGGAAGACCTTAACAAAGCGGCGGCGCTTCTGTACGAACAGCAGGACTTAGTTGACTACTACAACAACCTCGTTTATTATAAAAACGAGGATATCAAGGCTCTGCAGTCGGAAATAGACGGTCTTACCGAAGATATAGAGAAAAAGGATCAGGCAATACAAACCGCACAGGCGGATATTGACAAGCTTGATAAAGAGAATCAGGAAAACCTTGAAAAGTTCGCACAGATAATAAGAGTGATGTATACCACCGGCTCAAGCGATATGTTCAGCGTGCTGGCAGGCTCTGCGGATTTCTACGATCTGATGATAAACAGCGAGGTTGTCGGCAAGATAAGTGAGCAGAACCTTGAGTTTATGAACAAGCTCACCGCCGATATGAAAAAGCTTGAATCCGACAAGAAACAGCTTGAAACGGACAAGGCTGACCTTGAAGCCGATAAAGTAAAGCTTGACGATAAAATGAGCGTTATGCTCACAGAAAAAGCCGAGCTGGATGAAATGGCAGCTAATGCAAAGGCGGCGGAAGCCACCTTGCAGGCGGACTATAACAAATACTACAATGATGTTGCCGACCTTGAGTACAGGCAGAGCAGCATTGAGTATGAGATAAGCGTCAGCGAGGCCGATATAGAGGCTTACGAAGAGCAGATAAAAGAGATAATAAAGCAGCAGACCAACCCCGAAAAAGAGTATCAGGACGGCGAATGGTACTGGCCTGTGCCGGGTCGTTCATACATATCCTGCAATTTCGGCTGGGACTATGACTTCGGCAGATATCACAAGGGTATCGATGTGGGCGACGCAGGTATTATGGGAGATAATGTGCTTGCTTCAAAGGCAGGTACGGTCATCGTTGCCGAGACAAGCTACATCCCCGGCTACAGCTACGGAATGTATGTCGTTGTAGATCACGGCGGCGGATATACCACTACATACGCACATCTGAGCGATGTATATGTGTATGTCGGACAGGAAGTCGAGCAGGGCGAATATTTAGGCGCTGTCGGCAGTACGGGATTCTCAACCGGTCCGCATCTTCACTTTGAGATAAGAATTGACGGTGAGCCCGTAAATCCGTTCAACTATGTTTCAATGGCATGATAAACAGATAAAAAGAAAGGGTGATACAAATGAATAAAAAGGTATCGCTCGGCGTAATGATAAGCATGATAGCGGTTGCCTGCGCCATCACATTCGTACTGACTATGACGGTTTCGCTCAATATGTACAACTCGATGGTTGCCGGCGTTAAAGAGCGTGAAACTATCAACGCCAAAATCAAAGAGATAGATACTTATGTCCGCAGTTCATCATTATATGAGATAGATGAAGACGAGCTGATAAACGGCATAGCAAACGGCTATATCGGCGGCACATCCGACAAATACGCCAGGTACTATAACGCCGATGAATACTACAAGCTCCAGCAGATACAAAGCGGCGTAATAATCGGTACGGGACTTGAAACCAGAATAAGCGGCGATTATCTTGAAGTTACCGATGTTTACGAAGGCTCGTCTGCCGATGTTGAGGAGATAAGAAGCGGATATGTAATAACTGCGGTTGACGGCAAGAGCGTGCTTGAAACAGGTGCGGAGAACGCACAGAAGGCGCTTGACGGCGAAGAGGGCACAAAGCTGTCCGTATCCTTTACCACTCCCGACGGAAACGAAAAGACAGTAACGCTTATCCGTCAGAGCATAAAGCTTACTTCCGTTAAGGCGGCGCTTACAGACGGCTATGCGTATATAAAGATATACACCTTCAACGATATGACGGACGAACAGTTCATTCAGCTGATAGAGCAGTACGAGGCTCAGTCGGTACTGGGATATATTTTCGACCTCAGAGATGTTTCGGACGGAATTGCAGAGCCGGTCAAGGCAATGCTGAACAGAGTGCTTGACAAGGCGACCGTTGCAAGCCAGATAGACGCAAACGGCAAGGATACCACATTTATCGAGACTGACGGAACGACAGTACTTGATAAGCCTATAGCGGTAATAACAAACGCAAATACGGCGTGTCTTGCCGAGATATTTGCGGTTGCACTGAGAAATCACGCAAATGCGGCGATCGTCGGTTCGATAACGGCAGGAAAATCCCAGCTGCAGACTACGCAGAGCTTCAAGGACGGAAGCGCCGTGTCAATATCGACGGCATATATCGTTCCGACCGAATCGGACGATTTCGGCGATGTGGGAGTTAAGCCCGATTATATTGTCGAGCTTACGGCACAGCAGGCAGAGAGCATAAAATTTGCCGATAAGACTACCGACCCTCAGCTTCAGAAGGCTCTGGAAATAGTAGCCACCAAGTAAGAAAACCGTGGCGGCATTGCCGCCGGCATATATAACTATAACGGAGGACATTATAATGGCAGGACAGACTGTATTAACACAAAAAGGTCTTAAGGATCTTGAGGAGAGACTTGAACACTTAAAGTCAGTCACAAGAAAAGAAATAGCTGAAAAGATAAAGGTAGCACTTTCATTCGGCGACTTATCCGAGAACTCGGAGTACGATGAAGCCAAAAACGAGCAGGGTATCGTTGAGGCTGAGATCGCCGAGATCGAGGCAACGCTCAAAAACGCTAAGGTAGTCGATGAAGAAGAGCTTTCTACAGAGCATGTAAACATCGGTAACACGGTCGTACTTGAAGACGAGAACGGAAAGACTATCAAGTTCTTCCTTGTCGGCTCAAAGGAAGTTGATATGAAGGCTATGAAGATATCCGACGAATCTCCCATAGGCAAGGCTTGCATAGGCAAGGGACTGGGCGAGGAGATAGAAGTAGAAGCTCCCGCAGGCATAAGAAAGTACAGAATAGTAGAGATAGATAAGTAAACGAGAGGAAAAATAATGGAAAACAACAACGCAGAGCAGATAGAGCAGCTTTCCGAAGAAGAGCTTCTTGCACAGCTTGATGAACAGCACCGCATAAGGATAGAGAAGTTAAACGAGCTGAAAGCCGACGGAAAGAATCCTTACGAGACAACGAAGTTTGATTTCACCCACACTGCACAGCAGATAAGGGACAACTTTGAAGAGCTTGAAGAAAAGGATGTAATGATAGCAGGCCGTATCACCAGCTGGCGTGACATGGGCAAGGCTAACTTTATCGATATCCGTGACGGAAGCGGCAGAATGCAGGTCTATGTACGCATAGATGATATCGGAGAGGACAGCTTCAAGCAGTTCAAGAAGTGGGATCTCGGCGATATCGTAGGCGTCAGCGGATTTGTATTCAGAACGAGAAGAGGAGAGATAAGCGTTCACGCAAAGAGCATAAAGCTTCTTTCAAAATCTCTGCTCCCCCTTCCCGAAAAGTGGCACGGACTTAAGGACAAGGAAGAGCGCTACAGAAAGCGTTATCTTGACCTTATCGCAAACCCCGAGATAAAGGACACTTTTGTAAAGCGTTCAATGATACTGCGTGAGATACGCAGTTTCCTTGACAGCAAGGGATATATCGAGGTTGACACCCCCGTACTTCATACTCTTGAGATAGGTGCGGCGGCAAGACCGTTCAAAACTCACCACAACGCTCTTGATATCGATATGTATCTGCGTATCGAGACCGAGCTTTACTTAAAGCGCCTTATAGTAGGCGGCTTTGACAGGGTATACGAGGTAGGCAGAATTTTCAGAAACGAGGGTATGGACGCAACCCACAACCCCGAGTTCACATCGATAGAAATGTACCAGGCGTACACCGATTATTACGGCATGATGGATCTTATCGAGGAGATGTACCGCACCGTAGCAATAAAGGTATGCGGCACGGATACCGTATCTTATCAGGGCAAGGAAATTGCGATAGGCAAGCCCTGGAAGCGTATGACGATGAAAGAAGCTGTCCGTGAGTACACCGGTCTTGACTATGACAGCTGGACGAGCGACGCCGACGCAGTAGCTAAGGCTAAGGAAAAGCACGCAGAGATAGCCGACACCGCCACAAAGGGCGAGGTACTTATAGAGCTGTTTGAGCAGTTCGTTGAAGAGAATCTTATTCAGCCTACGATAATTTACGATTATCCCGTTGAGAACTCTCCGCTTGCAAAGAGAAAGCCCTCCGATCCCGCATTCACCGAGCGTTTTGAATATTTCATCAACGCCTGCGAATTCGGCAACGCATTCTCCGAGCTGAACGACCCCATCGACCAGCGTGAGCGTTTCACAAAGCAGGTAAACGAGAAGAGAAAGCAGGGCGCAAACGCAGAGATAGACGAGGACTTCCTGACAGCGCTTGAATACGGTCTGCCTCCTACGGGCGGTCTGGGCATGGGACTTGACAGATTCGTAATGCTGCTGACCGACAGCGCAAGCATTAGAGATGTTCTGTTGTTCCCCACAATGAAGCCGATTGACTAATAACTTTCTATAAGTTGCTATATCTGAACTAAACAGGACTTATCTAAGGTGTTTAAGCCAAACCTTAAACCAATTTAAGCCGAAGTTAAGCCAAATCCGAATTTGAAATTATGCAAATTCAGGTGGATTGAGATAGCATACGATAAGTTCATACTATTTAAGCCCGTTGAGAATGCTCATGTACGGTAAAGAAGCAAGCAACCGAAAACAATAGATAGACCGCC
>JAEDNF010000091.1 GCA_016302655.1 Oscillospiraceae bacterium
TATGAATTGAGTAATAACAAGTAATGAAAAGAATGTGAAAGAAAGTGAAAATAAAGTCGCCTTTTGTGGAATTCATTCGCTTACTAATATTTCAGCCTTTCTGTGCGATGTATGTCGTTGGCTATATTGCACAAAATACAGCGGATAAATTTGTGCATAATACCGCCCTTGAAATGAAAACGATTTACTGATATAATGGAGTTACGCAAAGAAAAGAAATGCCCGAAAACTGCTTGTTTTCGGGAAATAATATCAAGGAGGACATTCCAATGAACTACGGACATTTTGACCTTGAAAACAAGGAGTATGTCATCACAAGACCCGATACTCCGTCAGCTTGGGCAAACTACTTAGGCTCGCCCGAGTACGGTGCTATCATCTCTAACAACGCAGGCGGCTACAGCTTTGTAAAGTCTGGCGCAAACGGACGAGTTATCCGTTACCGCTTCAACGCTGTTGCAAACGATCAGCCCGGCAGATATGTATACATCAAGGACAATGAGGACGGCGACTTCTGGTCGGCTTCATGGGCTCCCGTATGCAAGCCCCTCGACAGCTACAAGAACGAGTGCCGTCACGGTACAGCTTATACCGTTATCACATCCGAGTACAAGAGCATCAAGTCAGAGGTAACATATTATGTTCCGCTGGATGCTACCTATGAGGTATGGTCGGCAAAGGTTACAAACAACGATACCAAGCCCAGAAAGCTCAGCGTTACAGGCTACTGCGAGTTTGTAAACGATCCTAACTATGAGCAGGATCAGGTTAACCTTCAGTACACCTTGTTCATTACCCGCACCTACTTCAAGGGCAAGTATATCCACCAGATGCAAAACGAGATATACAATCCCAACAGCGGCCGCTTCCTCGGTCTTGCAGGCGCAAAGGCTGACGCTTACTGCGGCGACCGTGACGCTTTTGTAGGCTCTTACAGAAGCTACGCAAACCCCAAGGGCATTGAAGAAGGCCTTAAGGGCGACCTTAACTACAACACAAACTCCTGCGGCGCTCTGCAGAGCGATATCGTTTTACAGCCCGGCGAAACAAAGGAACTCGTATATGTTCTTGGCGGTCAGAAGACGGAAGCCGAGATAGAGGCTATAATTGCAAAGTACGAAAAGGCCGGCGCAGTTGACGCTGACCTTACAGAGCTTAAAGGCTTCTGGCACTCAAAGCTCGACAATCTTCAGGTAAACACTCCCGACGCCGATTTCAACAATATGGTAAATGTATGGAACGCATACAACTGCTTCATAACATTCATCTGGTCAAGAGCCGCATCATTCCAGTACTGCGGTCTCAGAAACGGCTTCGGCTATCGTGATACGGTACAGGATATCCAGGGTATTATCCACCTTGCTCCCGAGATGGCAAAGAAGCAGATAGTATTTATGCTTTCCGCACAGGTTACAAACGGCGCAGGTCTTCCCCTTGTAAAATATGACCACAAGGCAGGACAGGAAAATCACCCCGATGAAAACGATGAGAACAGCGTATACGCTAAGCAGACAGGTCACCCCTCATATCGTGCAGACGATGCTCTGTGGCTGTTCCCGACTGTATACAAGTACATCTCCGAGAGCGGCGACCACGCATTCTTAGATGAAGAGATCTCTTACGCAAACGACGGCGAATCCGGAACGGTATACGATCACTTAAAGAGAGCTATCGACTTCTCGATGAATCATCTGGGCAATCACGGTATGCCTGCAGGTCTTCACGCAGACTGGAACGACTGCCTTAGACTCGGCAAGCAGGGCGAATCTACCTTCGTTGCATTCCAGCTCGTTTACGCTATAAAGATTTTAAGAACATACGCAGAAGAAAAGAACGATACAGAGTATGCAAAGTACCTTGACGAGATAAAGGCTAAGCTTGACGAAATACTTTCAGCTTGCTGGAACGAGGACAGATGGATAAGAGGTTACAAGGAAGACGGTACGGTTATCGGTCAGAGAACCGATCCCGAGGCTTCTATGTGGCTCAATCCTCAGTCATGGTCGGTTATCTCCGGCTTTGCAAGCAAGGAGCAGGCTGAAAAGGCTATGGATAGCGTAGAAAGAGAGCTCAATACTCCTTACGGCGCAATGGTAATGTATCCTCCTTATGTAAAGCACGGCTTTGACGGCGCTCTTATGCAGTGCTTCAACAAGTGCACAAAGGAGAACGCAGGTATCTTCTCACAGCCGCAGGGCTGGCTGATACTCGCCGAGTCAAAGCTCGGACACGGCAACCGTGCATATAAGTACTGGAAGGAAGCAGCTCCCGCAACCTACAACGATAACGCTGAGCACAGAGTGCTTGAGCCGTATGTTTACGGTCAGTTCGTTGAAGGTAAGGACAGCCCCTTTGCAGGCCGTGCGCATGTACATTGGCTGACAGGTACAGCGTCAACCGTTATGGTAGGTACAACAGAGGGTATTCTCGGTCTTAACCCCGAAACAAAGGGTATCGTTATCGATCCTTCTATCCCTTCTGAGTGGAAGGAATACACAATGAAGAAGACATTCAGAGGCAAGAAGCTGAATGTAACGGTTAAGAACCCCAACGGTAGCGAACACGGCGTTAAGTCCGTGACCGTAAACGGCGAAAAGATCGAGGGCAAGCTCATCCTCGACAGCATCTTAAAGGCTGAGAACGATATCGTTATTGAGCTTTAAGATGGCATAATATCAAGACAAAAGCCTGAGAAGAACGAAAATCTTCTCAGGCTTTAATCATCTATTAACTTGAATCTTCAACCCCATTTTTATGAAAACTTAGATTTTTGTAATATGTAGAAAGCCCGAAGTAGTCATTTCGGGTACGATGTACCTATATCGGTCAGTATCGCTATCGCACGCTTGTCGGTCTGCGAAAACCGCTGAGAAAGGTATCTCAGCGCTGCGCCAAGCTCTCCGTCTGGACCGCCGTATTGCGTCAGGATATAGCTTGCCAATCTCGGATTACGGTTTTTGATAACTACCGGTATCTGCGTTCTTTTCTCAAATATAAACATATACCCACGCCCTCCTTACAGTATCCACTGTCCGCAAAGCCAGTCCCAACTGCATTCCTTGCCGGCACAAGAGGCTCTCAGCGGATAAAATTCGCTTTCAAAGGCACAGCGGCAGGCGTCTGCCTCTCTTACAGCTTCACGGTAAAGCTCAAGCGCTCTTTCGTCATCGGGATGCGTATCAAGGTACAGCTTAAGGTCCTGTGCGTAAAAATCGGCTTGCGACAGCTTTTTCAACAGCTGTGAGGCTCTCGGTGTCAGATTATGTGCCATTATAAAGCCCCCTTTCATACTCGTCCAAAGTGATGTTGAGTTCGGGAAATATCGTACCTGCCCTTAGTGCCGTCTCGGGATCGTACAGTTTTCCGAGCCGCTGGAACGGAACATAGGCATAGCCGATCCTCCTGTGCTTGTCGTGTTCACAGATGTATGATTCTTCCATAACGGTATCCTTCCTTTCTTGATTTTTCAGCGTTACGGTACATTTTATGCCGTTTTCCCCGAAAATGTGACGATTCCATATTTTGACATAGACATAATAATGCAATCCGAAAAAGAGTATTGACAACGGTTTTGCGGCGATGTATACTTTGCTTGTCGGATAGATCCTATACTGTGAGGGAGCTCGTGTACGGGCTGAGAGGGAGCTTTAAGCTCCGACCTTTTGAACCTGTCTGGGTAATGCCAGCGAAGGGAAGCATTTTGTTTAAGTGCGCATAAAACAAGACGCTCCCATGTATATGTGTGGGAGCGTCTTCGACATAATAAACAAAAAAGAGGTAAAAAGAAATGAACAAAAAGATAAGCATACAGAAGCTTGCAATAGCCGGAGTGCTTATTGCACTTGCGGTAGCACTCAGCGGAATCTATATTCCTATAGGAGCGTCAAAGTGCTTTCCTATACAGCACCTTGTAAATGTAATTGCGGGAACGATTCTCGGTCCCTGGTATGCTGTAGCAATGGCATTTATCACATCGCTGATAAGAGTTATGATAGGCACAGGCACGCTACTTGCTTTCCCCGGAAGTATGGTAGGTGCGCTCTGCTGCGGCCTTGCGTTCAAATACATCCTGCCTAAGCTGTCGTTTGCAAATCGTATTCCGATAGCGTTTTTAGGCGAGATAATCGGCACAGGCATACTCGGCGCTATGGCAGCATATCCCATTGCGGTATTTGTAATGGGTAAAGAGGCGGCGCTGTTCTCCTATGTCATCCCCTTCGGCATAAGCACGATAGGCGGTGCGCTTATTGCGTCGGTGCTGATGTTCACGCTTGCAAAGACGGGAGCGCTTAAGTTTATGCTGAGGATGGGAGATAAAGCGAATAAGGCTTAGCCATTAAACGCTTTTACCGCAGAGTACGCT
Source organism: Oscillospiraceae bacterium (assembly GCA_016302655.1). GTDB lineage: Bacteria > Bacillota > Clostridia > Oscillospirales > Ruminococcaceae > Ruminiclostridium_E. Next base: position 4,364 of record JAEDNF010000091.1, read on the forward strand.
CTGCGGTTCTTTTTTTGCCGTATTTACAGCTTTTTAACATTGATTTTAGCGACCTCAAGTAGTATAATTATATTAAAACCGTAAAAGAACAAAAGAAACACAGAGAAAAAGAGGTAATACAGATGAACTGGGCAATTATCCAACAGGTTATCATAATGGCTCTGCTTGCAGGCGTCGGCTTTGTCTGCCGCAAGCTTGCACTGCTTGATGACTCCTGCACTAAAAAACTGTCTACCATAGTGCTGAATTTTTCAACGCCTATGGTAATACTCGTATCTTATCAGAAACCATTTGATCCCGATACGCTGAATACACTGATGATATCGTTCCTTATAGCGATAATAAGCTATGTTATAGCTTTTGTGCTTGTTCCGCTGATAATCCGCAGTAAGAATAAAGACGGTCTGGTCGTGGAGCGTTTCAGCTGTCTGTATTCAAACTGCGCCTTTATGGGAATCCCTCTTATTCAGGGAGTGTACGGAGCAGACGGCGTGTTCTGCCTTACCGCATATATCACTATGTTCAATCTTTGTGCGTGGACTCACGGAGTAGTTATGATGAAGGGCGGAAAGCCGAATATAAAGCAGATGTTAAAATCTCTGTTGTCGCCTTGTATCATAATCACCGTATTAGGAATTATTCTCTTCCTGTGCAATTTCACTCTGCCGAGTGTCATACTTGAAACAGCACAGCATCTTGCGGTAATAAATACGCCTTTGGCAATGATGATAGCAGGCTCGACAATAGCTACGGTAAAGCTTATACCGGCGCTGAAAAAGCCGAGACTGTATTATACCTGCTTTGTAAAGCTTATTCTGCTGCCTGCATTGCTCACGGTAGTATGCCTTGTTTTCAGGATAGACACCACGATAGCAGGAGTCAATATCCTTGCTACCGCCTGTCCTGCGGCGGCAATGTGTACTATGTTCTCACTTCTTTATGACAGGGACGCAGGCTACAGCGCAGAGATATTCGCTGTCAGCACTATATTGTCTATGGTTACGCTGCCGCTGACGCTGATGTATTATACCGCACTTGCGGGAATTTTTATGTAATTAAGGAGCAACGATATGATAACCGAATGCGCCGGACTTATTGATTCACTCAGAGAAAAAGCTCCGCTTATACATTGTATAACAAACTATGTTACTGCCAACACCGTTGCAAACGGTTTGCTTGCGGCAGGAGCTTCACCGGTTATGGCGGACAGTCCGCTTGACGCCGAAGAAATTACGGACAAGGCTTCCGCCGTACTGTTCAATATGGGTACTCTCAGCAAGGACAGGCTTAGAGCCATGCTTATATCCGGTCAGAAAGCCGCCGAAAAAAGCAAGCCGGTCGTACTCGATCCCGTAGGAGCAGGTTCTGCAGGAAACCGTCTCAGCAGTGCTATTCAGCTTCTGAGACAATACCGTTTTGCCGCAATAAGAGCAAACGCCTCCGAGATATCTGCACTTTTATCTACAAGTGCAATTAATATGAAAGCGGAAAAGGGCGTTGACAGCGCAGAAACTACACTTGAAGATAAAATAACGCTTGCCGAAAAAGCGTCAAAGCGTTTCAGCTGTACGGTAATGGTAACAGGCAGTACCGATGTAATAGCAAGCGGCAACAGGCTTGCGCTTGTGTCAAACGGAATACCTATGATGAGCAAAATAACCGGCACAGGCTGTCTTGCCTCAGGACTTGTGGCGGCGTACTGCGCTTGCTGTACCGACAGCTTCACGGCGGCGGTTACTGCGGCGTCGGTTATAGGAATGGTGGCTGAGATATCATCGCAGAGCGCAAAGGGAACAGGCTCGCTTTATGTCGGTATGCTTGACGCTCTGACAAATATAGATAGTGCGACCTTTGCACAGTATGCAAAAATAGAATTTTCGGAGGTATAACGATATGTCGGCAGATATTGAAAAGGTGCGGGAATTTTTTGAGAACGACCGTTTTGCCGTAACAAACGGAGCATATATTGATGAGATAGGAGATAAGTCTGCTGTTGTCAGTATGGCGATAGAGTCAAGGCACCGCAACGCTGTAGATACCGTTATGGGCGGCGCTGTATTCACGCTTGCCGACTTTGCTTTTGCGGTAGCGGCAAATCATGAAAAGGTCGGAACAGTTTCGCTCAGCGCAAATATATCGTTCCTTAAAGCGTCAAGAGGCAGTAAGCTTATCGCAAGAGCCGAGTGCGTCCGTGACGGCAGAACGACCTGCTATTATCGTGTTACGGTTACCGATGATACAGGCGCACTTATTTCCGAAGTGAC
>JAEDNF010000092.1 GCA_016302655.1 Oscillospiraceae bacterium
CTTTTATATAGCTTTCCGCCGATTTTTTATCTCCGATATATCCGCCTGCAGTAGTTATATAGCAAAGCTGTTTTGCACGGCACATAGATACACATTCGCCCTTTTCATAGCGGAAGGTAAGAGAGTTTACGCAGATGTGTTCAAAAAACACCTTGACCGATGACGGAAAAGAGCAGTCCCAGTAGGGCGCACCGATAAGTATTGCGTCTGCTTCGGCAAAAGCTCTTGCGGCAAAGTATCGGTCGGAGGAAAAGTCCTTGTTCATTATGTCCTTGTCACGCTGAACCAACATTTCGTATGAGAAGCTTCTCATATCGGATTTTATCGGATCGATTTCTGTGACATCGACATCACATTGCTCGCTTAAGAGTCTGATGTATTCTTTGCACAGGGCGAGAGTCCTTGACTGCGGACGAACGCAGGCATTTACAAATAAAAGCTTCATATTTCCTCCTTAATTTTTCAGCAGAGCTTTTTTCTGCTTATGGTCGGGCATATATTTTTCCAGTTCGTTATAGAAATCTGCGCTGTGGTCGGCGTGCAGAAAATGCGTGAACTCGTGGGCAACAACATACTCGCAGGCAGGAAGCGGACGCTCCATAAGCCGCACGCTGAATGTAAGTATATTCTTTGACGGTATACAGCTTCCCCATCTTGAACGCATATTCTTTACTTTTATTATAGGGAAATTGCTCACATATCTGTAAAAATATTCGTCATAGGCTTTGCGGCACAGCTTTGTCATAAGCGTTAAGCATTGCTCCTTCAGCCATTTGCCGAACACCTTTTCTATAAGTACCGTATTCTCGGTATCGGTAACGCCTACGGTGATTATTCCGCCGCTTTCCGTAACGGAGTTTTTGTCGGCTTTGGTTATTTGCAGAGTGTAGGTTGTGCCGAGCAGAGTAAGCTTTTCACCGCTTGTAAAAGTGATCTTCTCTTTCTTTGTTGTGTATTTATCGACAGCGTTTAATATACATTCCGCCTTTTGGTGCATAAAACGCTCAATCTCGGCAATAGTTACTCGGCTGTTTGCGGATACGCTGACAGAGCCGTCTGTTCTTATCCGTATATTAAGATTCTTTACTCGTTTTCTGTTAAGCTCGTATGTTATTTCTCTATTGCAAAGAACTATCGTTCTTGTCATTTTCGTTTTTCCTTTCTTATGAAAGGTTCGTTTACCGTGCAGTCGGTCAGGAGTCCGTATTTTTCGGGACGGCGGAATGCGTTTGCGTGAACTTCCGTTTTTCTGTATTCTCTTATATCATCAATAGGGAAGTCGGCAAGGTATATTCCTTCCCGTTCTCCTGCCTCCAGTATCAGAGTATCTCTTGAACCGCTTTCATCTGCCCTGTAGACTATCCCGTCAAATGCAGTAGAATGGCCGTTGCAGTCGGGCTTGCCGTAGGGATAATTTACGGTAGCTATGCCGAGCATATTTTCAAACGCTCTCGCTCTTAGCTGTGAAATACGGTTTATCTCCATCGGACACGCATTCGGCACGAGTATCAGCTCTGCGCCTTTTAGCATAAGAAGCCTTGCGCTTTCGGGAAACTCCCGGTCATAGCATATCATTGCGCCTATCATAAGCTTTCCGCTTTTCGTGTCAAGCTCCGATACATAAAAATCCTCTCCCTGCCCGAGTACACGCTCGTCACCGAAGTCGCAGGTGTGAACCTTAGAATATGTCAGTACGCTTTCTCCGTGTCTGTCAAATACGGTGAGGGTATTTGTCGGAGCGTTTTCTCCTTTTGCAAGATAAGTAACACCGATTGCTATACCAAGTTCAGCCGCCGCAAGGCGAAATGCACCGAGATATTCCGAGTCGCTGTCAATAGCCAAGCGGCAAAGCTCGGCATTGTCTGACGGTATGTTGTAGCCACAGCTCCACATCTCAGGGAAGAGAGCAATATCTGCTCCCATAGCCGCCGCTTGTCTGCAGGCGGCTAAGCCTTTATCCATGTTCTTTTTAAGAGTATCTTCCGGCAAAAGCTGTAATAGTGCGACTTTTATACTGTTCATTCTAAGAGCTTTCCTTTCTGCATAACGGTATGCCGTACACCCGTAATGACAAAACGCACTGCCGTCGGCATTGGCAGTGCGTCGTTATCAAAACTTATTACTCTATACTGTCATCTTCATCGGAATTTTCATCCGAAGCAAACACCGAGCATTCTGTTGAAGTTTTCTTTATTCCGTATTCACCGTCAAACAGCGGCTTTCCCCATTCGGGATTGAGGTCTGTTCCTGCCCAGTCACGAGTGATGTCGAGATAGCTTACATCACTTCCGTTTCCTTTCCAGGACCAAGCAAGATAGCCGATGTTCTTTTCGGTGGAGTACTGCATAATTGTCTCTTCATCGACATTTCCGTCGCTGTGCTTATAGCCGAATTCGCCGATAAGCAGGCACAGATCCTTGCTGATTGCCGTGTCGATAGTGTTCTTGATGACAGCTTCGTTCTTGCCTGCCGTACCGTACATATGAACTGCGAACATCGTGTTCTTGTCGGGATCGGCATCAAGTATCTCGTTTCCGTATTTCAGAACGCTGTCGGCACACTGTCCCCAGCCTGCGCTGTCAACAATGAGCGTGTTTTCAAGTCCTGCTTCTCTCAGCTTTTTAACGGCTGACAGATATGCGTCACGCCATACTTCAAGGTCTGAGAACGTACCGTACCACTCGTTAGCGATGTTTACAATTACATATGCCTTGTTCTTGTTGAGCAGATCCTTCATCTCTATCCAGTAGTCAACTGCGTGCTCAAGATATGAGATTTCGTTCTTTCCTGCACCGTCGTGTATCTCTAAAACTGCAACGAGCTTATTGTTCTTGCAGTTTTTTATAAGGCTCTTGAGTTCGGCTCTTGTCACCTTGTCCCACTGGTCGCCGTCGGAGAGAACAAGACGGACAGCATTACAGCCGTTATACTTTATACCCTCAAGGGCGTTTTTGGTGTTGTCTTTGAACCATGTGTAAGCGTGATTGACGCCTCTCATCACAAATTCGTTGCCGAAGCCGTCGATAAGCTTTGTACCATCTACCTTGAAGCCTTCAGGCTCGGGTGCGGCGGGTGCGGATGATTCTACTGCCGATGAAGTGTCTGAGCTTGCCGCAGGTTCGCCGCTGCAGGCAACCGTGAAAATACATACTGCAAAAAGCAGGATAACTACAGCTAATTTCTTCATATTTTTTCCTTCCGTAACACAATTTGTTGAATTCAGTGCAATAAATTATTTTCATTATACTAAATCCCGAGCAAATTGTCAATAACTATATTTTTTGCATAGAAAACCGTATGCAGTAAAGAATATACGTTTTTCTAACAATGTCGGGAAAAGTTTAAATACTCCCTTGCGGTTATCGGTCTTTTATGTTACAATATATAAGTCATTTGTAAGATGACTATAATTACGGAGGTAAAATTAAATGAAATACGCAAAACCATTATCGGCAATCTGCGCATTTGCGCTTGTTTCCTGTATGATATCGGGATGCACGGGCGAAAACAATTCATCGGAGGGAAATATGACATCATCACAGATATCACAGACAGAGGAAAACTCAGAACAGCTTAATTCGGAAACTAAGACCGGTACTACAGCGGTGCTTACAACCGACACCGCAAAGCTTGTCGGCAGGACCTATCTTGATGACGACACGCTCTGGGCGGCTTTTTCGGGAGCAGGAGCAGAATTTGTCTATACGGGCAAGAAGCTCGAAATAACTATAGTGGGAGATAATGCGGCTACTGCAGGTAACGCCGATAATCAAGCGAGAGTAGGCATATATGTTGACGGCGAGAGAGTCGTTGACGATATGCTTGATAGCAAGGAAAAGACCTATACCGCATTTGAAAGCGACGAGGCGAAAAGCGTTACGGTTCAGATAATAAAGTTGTCGGAATGTGCAATGTCCACTTTCGGAATTAAGCCCATAAAGCTTGCCGAAGGCGAGAAGATAGAGCCTACAGCGGCAAAGGATCTTAAGATAGAATTTATCGGCGACTCTATTACCTGCGGCTACGGTGTAGATGACGAGGATAAGGAACATCACTTCAAAACATCTACCGAAGATGTCACAAAAGCATATGCCTACAAGACCGCACAGCAGCTCAACGCCGATTACAGCATAGTATCAATAAGCGGATACGGAGTTATCTCCGGCTATACTGCCAACGGAAAGAAAGTTGAGGCACAGACCATTCCTCAGTATTATGACAAGCTGGGATTCTCTTATAACAGATTTGCCGACAGCATGGAGGTAGCTTCTCTTGAGTGGGATTTCAGCAACTATACTCCCGATGTGGTTGTAATAAATCTCGGAACCAATGATGCTTCATACGCAAAGACTAATGAGAAGAAGGCTGAATTTGAAGAAGGATACATAGAGTTTTTGAAGAAGGTGCGCTCTCACAATCCCGATGCGTTCATCTTCTGTGCATACGGCGTAATGGGAGTGGATCTCTCAACGAACATAAGGAATGCTATTAAGGAATACACAAATCAGACAGGCGATGAGAGAATTCAGTACTGTAGGCTTGAAATGCAGAACGAAGCAGAGGACGGTATTGCGGCAGACTGGCATCCGTCGGCAAAAACGCATGACAAGTGCGCCGAGCAGGTTGTAGCTAAGATAAAAGAGTGTTATCTTGATAAAGAATAAACGGTAAACAAAGACATAAACCCCGGAAAGATGTGACAGTCTTTCCGGGGTTGCTGTTTTATCGGATACCTTGAACCCTCACAGATGCCCGATATTTTAGGGTTCAGATTTCAATGGCGTTTCTGCAAGCGACTAATTAATTATTCTTCCATCGGTTGAGATTGTAACTACCTGCCATGGGATGAATTTTCCGCTTGCCCTCAGCGCACTTTTTGCGGCATTTTCAAGTCCTCCGCAGCAAGGCACTTCCATACGGACAACGGTCACGCTTTTGATATCGTTCACCGAAATGATCTGGGTCAGTTTTTCGGCATAATCTCCTTCATCCAGCTTCGGACAGCCGATCAGCGTGATGTGATTACGGATAAACTCATTATGGAAGTTTCCGTAGGCAAACGCCGTGCAGTCAGCGGCAATAAGAAGATTTGCGCCGTCAAAATACGGAGCGTTGACCGGCACAAGCTTGATTTGGACAGGCCATTGTGAAAGCTGACTTGGAACCGTATCGGTGTGACAGACTGCGGTTTCACGGCGAATTGCTTTTGAATGCGTTCCGGGACAACCACAAGGAAGCGTGCCGTGAGCTTTTGCCGCCTTAACCGCCGCTTCATTGTAAGCAGGCGCTTCACGCTCTTCAAAAGAAATCGCATTTGTCGGGCAGGCAGGGAGACAGTCGCCGAGTCCGTCGCAGTAGTCCTCACGCGTTAACTTCGCCTTGCCGTCAACCATCTGAATAGCGCCCTCGTGACAGGCAGCCGCACAAGCTGAGCATCCATTGCATTTTTCTTCATTGATTTTAATTATTTTTCTTAACATTTTGTGTTCCTCCTGTTTGTTTAACAATGTTACAAGCTGATTATACTACAACCAACCTGTAAATTATATTGAATTTTCAACAAACGGTGAAATTATGAAAAATTATTTTAACATTCTGCGCAACTGTCCGCTTTTTGATAGGATTGAAGACAAGGAGCTTTACGAAATGCTCGGTTGTCTCAGTGCAAAAGAATACAGCTATAAGAAGGGCGATACCGTATTTGCCGAAGGAGATAAAGCAAAGTATTTGGGCATTGTTCTTAAAGGAAGCGTTCAGCCGGTGAGAGTGGATTATTACGGCAATCGCAGTATTGTGGCGAACATAGAACCGCCGCAGTTGTTCGGTGAATCCTTTGCCTGCGCCGGACTGAAATCGCTGCCGGTTGATGTAGTTGCCGCAGAGGATACAGAGATCCTTTTAATAGACGCACAGCTTATCGCTCATCCGTGCAAAAACGCCTGTCACTTTCACTGTCAGACAATTTCAAATCTTCTTCTGATAGTTGCAAAGAAAAATCTTGTTCTGAATAAAAAAATTGAGATCACTTCAAAGCGCACCACAAGAGAAAAGTTGATGACATACCTGCTATTACAGGCGAAAGAGGCGAAAAGCCGTACTTTTACCATTCCGTATGACCGTCAGGAGCTTGCCGACTATCTTGAAGTGGATAGAAGCGGACTTTCTGCTCAAATCAGCAAGCTTAGAAATGAAAAAGTGTTTGAATGCAGGCGAAGTACATTTACCTTGCTGTAAATGCAGACTTGCGTTTTTATCTGAGTTTTTATTTCACTCGTTGTGTTAGGAACGAATTTTATTGAAAAAGACGATTGCCGAAGCGTGCTTTTTTCTTGCACTGAAGGTGCGCTTCTCGTGCCGTAAGGCACACTAAGTTTGAAAATCGCCCACACGACCTTGCAATTACTAATATCTGAAGATAGCGCTTTCTGCCCATCAAAAATGCGCTCGCAAAGCTCGCACATTTTATGATTGCTGCGAAACTTCGTTTTGTTCAATTCCGCTACAGTTTTACAGAAATAATATCACTGTAGAATGTAAGAATCAACGGCTTGCCGTTGCATATCATCAATGCGAAGCATTGTATATCATCAACA
>JAEDNF010000093.1 GCA_016302655.1 Oscillospiraceae bacterium
CATCGTTTGCGTAATTTTGCACCTCGATGCTCAGATTCGAGACGCACCTGTGCGTTCGAATCGCAAGGCGTATAACAAAAAAACAAGCATCGCCGCCAAATACGGTTATGCTATCGTGCATCGTTTGCGTAATTTTGCACCTCGATGCTCAGATTCGAGACGCACCTGTGCGTCCGAATCGCAAGGCGTATAACAAAAAAACAAGCATCGCCGCCAAATACGGTTGGCGGCGATGCTGTTTTTTTGGTACGCCTGATGCGATTCGAACGCACGGCACACAGCGTCGGAGGCTGTTGCTCTATCCAGCTGAGCTACAGGCGCAAATAATAAAGAGCCGACCAATATGCCGACTCTATTATTATATCATATAGAATGGAAATATGCAAGCGAATTTACTTCAAAAGTGCTTCGGTGGCAGCGAGTTTTACGGATACGCAGAATACCTCCATAGCCTTTGCAAGCTCTTCGGGCGTGGGATATGTCGGAGCTATGCGGATATTGCTGTCGTGAGGATCGTTTCCGTAAGGATAAGTTGCGCCGGCGCCCGTCAGAACTACGCCTGCCTGCTTGCAAAGCTCCACAGTGCGCTTAGCTGTGCCGTCAAGTCCGTTGAACGAGATGAAATAGCCGCCGTTGGGCTTGTGCCACGAGCCGAAGCCGAGGGGAGCGATCTCCTTATCAAGCGCTTCAAGAACTATCTTGAACTTAGGCTCAATTATAGCTCTGTGCTTTTTCATATGCTCCTTGATACCGTCAAAATCCTTGAAGAATCTTGCGTGCCTGAGCTGATTGAGCTTATCGTAGCCTATCGTCTGGAAAGTCATCTGGCTCTTGATGAAATTGATATTCTCGGCGCTTGCGCCTATGAATGCAAGACCGCCGCCGGGGAAGGATATCTTTGAAGTGGAAGCGAACATAAATACCATGTTCTGCTTGCCTGTTTTCTTAGCCTCTTCAAGAAGATTCAGCAGATGGTCGGGCGTATCGGAAAGGTGATGTACGCAGTATGCGTTATCCCAGAATATTCTGAAATCCTTTGCCTTGGGAGAAAGGTTTGCAAAACGCTTTACCGTTTCATCCGAATAGGTGATACCCTCGGGGTTGCTGTACATAGGTACGCACCATATACCCTTGATAAGCTCGTCTTCGCTTACCAGCTTCTCGACCATATCCATATCGGGACCGTCGGGAGTATAAGGAACGGTGATCATCTCTATGCCCATACTCTGACAGATCGCAAAGTGTCTGTCATAACCCGGAGCAGGACAAAGGAACTTGACCTTCTCGTTCTTGCTCCACGGCTTATCTCCTCCGAGAACGCCGAGCAGCATTGCTCTTGCTATCGTATCGTACATAAGCTGAAGGCTTGAGTTGCCGCCTATGATTATCTCATCGTGGCCTACTCCGAGCATAGGCATACAAAGCTTCTTTGCTTCCTCGATTCCGTCAAGAACGCCGTAGTTGCGGCAGTCGATACCGCTCTCGGATTTATATTCACCGTCAAGGCAATGTGTAAGCATCTCTACCGACAAGTCAAGCTGTGCCGGAGAGGGCTTGCCTCTTGACATATCAAGCTTGAGGCCTTCGGCACAAAGAGCGTCATACTCCTGCTTTGCCTGTTCGTTCAGCTTAATCAGTTCGTTTCTTTCCATTTTCAAAACTCCATAATCAATAAGAATTTACGCAGTTTTTTCTACTGCACCCTATAATATTATAATACGCTCCGATTTGTTTTGCAAGCGATTTTTGATTTTCTTGCAAAGAATTATGCAATATCATCAAAAAATCAATGTTCTATGAGGCAAATATGGAGATTAACGACTATAGAACATTCATAATTCTCCGTAAAAATGAAATTTACTGCTCGTATGACTGCATTTGCTCGGCTATTTCGCCGGTTACTATTCCGCTGTCGTTTGTGAACGTTATATCAACGGATACCGTCTGCTCGTCAAGTCCCGAAAGATTAAGAGGAACGCTGCAGCGGACATTGTATGTCCATTCAAAAGTAAGCGTTGTTGCCGTCTTGCCGTCAAGGAACGCCAGATACATATCAAAATCGGTAGCGTCGGAAAGTACGGCAGAAGCAGACAGAGCGTCATCATATATGACAGGCAATGTAACATTCTGTCTTACAAGCTCGGTAGGCATAATATTTCTGAAAGATATTATCTTTGAGTTGCCGTCTGTATATACATTAAGCGTAAGGTCTGCACAATAAAATCCGACCTGCTGCTGACCGTCAAGCGGTATATCTTCCGCTGCGCCCTGTACCGCAAAATATCCCGTTGCATAGTCTTTTAGGCTTATATCAAATGTCGGATGGAATACGGGCGTTCCTTTTGCAAGTATTGCGTCATAGGCGGTAAGCGCACCCTCTACGCCTTCCTGCACATCAAGCAAAGCCGTTTCGACCTCCGCTTTGTCAAGTCCGGCATAATAGCTTGCGGAGACGGCAAATTCCGAGCCCTCGAATATTATCTCATTACTGCTTCCTGCATAGACGGGAGTGGTACGGGTAAGCAGCATATACAAAAGCAGTCCTATTCCTGCTGTAACAAGTATCAGCAGAAGTATAAGTACGATCTTTTTCATTTACGCTCCCTTTCATATACAGTAAAGGTTCATATCCCATGCAGGAATATACGGATGCTGGCGCAGATACAGCTTGTACTGCGCATTAAGCTCTTTTACTTTAAGCGGCAGGGCAAACATATCTTCCGTGCGGTGATAAAGCGATACGGTAAGCTTTGGCTTGTCACGCTTTATTACCGTTTTGCTTCCTTGGAGAGCCTCGCTTTCGCTGCCCTCTACATCATATTTTATATATGTTATGCGCTCATCTTTTACAAAGCTGTCCAAAGAACGCATATCTATCTGCTTTATCCGTGAAGGATTTATCGGCTTTCCCTTTTCATACGGCACAAGAGAAGAATTTCTGCCGCCTTTGGATACAAACTCGCACACGGTGTCACAGCTCCACGCTCCCGCATTTACGGTTCTGAAGTCATAGGGACTCAGCGCATAAAGACGGCGCTTCATCTTGGAATAATTTCTACCGTCAGGCTCCATTGCAAATATCTTGTTGAAACTGCCGCCGGTCTGCATAAGGAACTCTTCAATCGTATCTCCGTTATATGCGCCGAGATCGGCATAGGTTTCTTCCTTACCGAGACTGAGCAACTGATACGCTTCGGATTTTTCCGTCTGATTTGCAATAAGCGGCTGTATTCTGCCTGTTATGCGATATTCAAGCCAGCCGTCAAACACCTTTTTTGACTGCTCGTCGCAAAGCATATCATACACCTTTTCAAGCTCTTCTCTATGCTCTTCGGCATATTCCTTAGTGAAAAGTCCGCCGCCTATGACCGGCACATCGGGAGCGTACAGCTCGTGACGGTCGGATATCGCAATTATTCTCTGTATAACTTCATCGATATGCGTTCCGAATGCTACAAGAATAATGCAGTCGCCGAACTCCTTTTCGATATCGGACAGCTTTTTTACTTCAAAGCCTGCGAAGCTGTGTCCTCTGACAAAGTCGTCGCTTGCCATAAAGCCGGATATCTTTATGCCCTTTTCGCTTGCAACATCAAGTATCTTCTGCGCTCCGTCGCCCATGCCGTACATAATAATAGGCTTTCTTGTCACGGCAAGGCGATCCCACAGAGATACAGCGCTGTTTATATCGTACATTTTTCTTCTCTCCTGCTAAGATAACAGTATTTCTTATTCAACGGTAACCGATTTTGCAAGGTTTCTCGGATGGTCTACATCGAAGTTCTTAAGCGCCGCCGTGTAATATGCGATAAGCTGAAGCGGAACTACCGCAACAAGCGGCATAAGTAAATCTCTCGCAAGCGGAAGCATAACGGGATAATCAACCGGCGAATCGTTATCGGCTTCATCAAATTTCATATCCTCACTGCAAACCATTATTACCGTAGCGCCTCTTGATTTTACTTCCTTTATGTTGCTCATAGTCTTCTTATAAAGGTCATGCTGAGTTGCTACCGCAATAACCGGCATACCCTCTTCTATAAGGGAAATAGTGCCGTGCTTAAGCTCTCCTGCGGCATAGCTCTCAGAGTGGATATAGGATATCTCCTTGAGCTTTAAACTGCCCTCCATGCTGAGCGCATAGTCAAGTCCTCTGCCTATATAAAGCAGGCTGTCGGCACTCATCAGCTTTGACGCTACCTTCTGATACTGTGCCTGATCGTCAACGCATTGCTGAACCTTTGACGGTATTTCGGCAAGCTCGGCTATCAGCTGTCTGCACTCTGCCTCGTCAATTGCATTTCTTGCGTAAGCCACACGGAATGCAAGCAGATACATAAATGCCGCCTGTACCATATATGCTTTTGTGGAGCATACCGATATTTCGGGGCCTGCGAGGGTATACATTACCATCTTGGCTTCTCTTGCTATGGAAGAGCCGACTACATTTACTATAGCGAGCGTATCTGCTCCGATCGAATTTGCAAGCTCGAGTGCCGCTTTGGTATCGGCGGTTTCGCCCGACTGTGAAATTATCACTACAAGGTCGTCGGGTGCAAGCAAAGGATCACGGTAACGGAATTCCGACGCAATATCAACTACTACGGGAGTGCGTGCAAGCTTTTCAATGACATACTTTCCGACCATGCCGGCGTGCATTGCAGAGCCGCAACCCACGATGTATATATGATGATAGTTTCTCAGCTTTTCATCGGTAAGACCGCACTCGGAGAAGTCGGGCACACCGTCTTTTATACGGGGGTTTATCGTCTTTTTCAGAGCGTCGGGCTGTTCGCATATCTCTTTAAGCATGAAATGAGCATAACCGCCCTTTTCTGCCGCAGAAATATCCCAGTCAGCCGTCTGGAGTTCTTTTTCAATGCGGTTTTTGTGTATATCGTAAAACTTTACTCCGTCTGAAGTAATATCTGCAATTTCGCCCGGCTCAAGAAGATAATATTCTCTTGTATATTCCAGTATAGCAGTAACATCAGATGCAATGAACATCTCTCCGTTGCCCTTGCCGACGATAAGCGGACTTTCTTTTCTTGCCGCAAACAGACGGTTTTTATGCTCTCTGAACATAATTCCGAGCGCATAAGCGCCCTCGATATCAGCGATAGTCTTAATTATTGTATCGATCGGATCGCCGTTGTAGTTATAGTCAAGAAGCTTTGCTACCGCCTCGGTATCGGTCTGGCTCTCAAAGCCGTAGCCCTTGTCTGTGAGAAATTCCTTTATCTTGCGGTAGTTCTCGATAATGCCGTTATGCACTATTGAAACTCTTCCGTTTCCGATAGGGTGAGAATTGATATCGCTCGGCTCGCCGTGAGTTGCCCAGCGTGTATGGCCTATACCTGCCGTAGCGGTAAAGTGCGGTTCTTCCGCAAGGCGCTTCATAAGACCTTCGTCTATCTTTCCCTTTGCTTTGACGGTCTTTATTCTGTCATCTTCAAAGAGTGCTATGCCTGCCGAGTCATAGCCTCTGTATTCAAGTTTCTTAAGCGAGTTTACAAGTATTGCGGTGCATTCTTTTGCGCCTATATATCCTACTATTCCACACATAAATCTGTCCGCCTTTCCGACATGGGGATATCCCCGTGCCTTTTTACAGGTCTTCAATCGACCTTGTTCTATAATATTCCGTTTTGATTCCGATAAGCACACAGCTATAGGAATAAAAACAGTATAGCATATTTTGCTATAAAAGGCAAGCACACAGGCTTAATTCGTATTGACAAAAGCAGGTATTTCGTGGTAAAATTCAATATGTATAATCATTATCCGATACAGCAATGTAGCAGACAAATGACAATGACAATTTTTATTTCACATGGAGGAATACTTATGAATGCTAATGAGATAATGCAAGCGTTCGACAAGCAGTACGGCTCTGCCGCAATCCTTCCTACTATTGCCTTATTTGCAGGGATCGCTATAGGCGTTATTGGGATCGTCGGACTGATAGTAAGTCTTATCGGAAAAGGCAAGACTGCAGGAATAGGAAAAATATCTTCTGTTCTTGCGCCTATCGAGCTTATTCTCGGTATAATCAGCCTGCTTGCTTTTGCAGGAGTGACTGCGATTATTCTTCTCGGCACAAACGGCATTACAGAGCCTAACGACCTGTTCTACGGATTTGCATATACACCGGCTAAATTCGGTATGCCTATCAGCGAGAACGGTCCTATAGACACCGTTGTAATAATTACTTACGCTATTGTATTCGCTCTGCCGGCATTGCTTTGTCTCGGTGCGGCAGTTGTAGGATTCATTGGAAAGAGCAAGGCTAAAAACGCCGCCGCAAATATTACGGCACAGCCTCAGTTTGCTATGAACGCAGTTAACGGACAGCCGACGCCTCAACCTAACATAGCTCAGCAGCCCGTTCCTCAGCCCGAGATGGTTCAGCAGCCTGTTCCTCAGCCCGATATGGCTGGGCAGCCTGTTCCTCAGCCCGAAATGGTTCAGCAGCCCGAAATGGCTCAGCAGCCTGCTCCAAAGAAAGATATGATTTCCTGCCCTGTATGCGGAAACGAACTCGAAGCCGACCGCACTTTCTGTAC
>JAEDNF010000094.1 GCA_016302655.1 Oscillospiraceae bacterium
GGTACGGTAGGAGGCTTTTGACAAAGTAAGCAAAAATGCTTTTGTAGAGCCGATTATGGCTCTACAAAACAATATTAAATATAAATCGATAAATATTAAACTAAATCTCAATAAAAACTGCATTTTTGCGGTGCGTGGGTTTATCGTCAGTCTGAAATAAGCCGACCTTTCGGTCGGCTTATTCGATATGCTTATATAATTATTCGTGGTCGTGGCAGCATCCGCAGTCGCACTCTTCGTCTTCAAGACAGCTGAGGTCGAACTCAAGCGTTTCGCCGCAGTTGGGACAGGGAATCTCGCCTGCCTGGATAACATCAAAGTCAACCGTTATAGTATTATTGCAGCTGGGGCAGGTAACTTCGTACATATCATCGTCAAAGTCATCGTCGCAGCAGCAGTCGTCGTCATCATCATAGTCATATTCGTCATCTTCGCCGTATACGACATCTTCAAGACAATCTACGCTTTCTTCCATATCGGTCATAACATCGGCAACATCGTTGAGCTCTTCGTCAATATCGCCGAGTGTCAGTGCAATATCATCAAGAACATCGATGATAGCCGCAAGTACTTTGCCTTCTTTAGTAGAATCATCTACACCGAGACCTTCTGCAAGACCTTTGATGTAGGATACTTTTTCTGCAACTGTCATAGTAAAAATCCTCCTTTTACTTTTTGCAATTACTTATTAGTAACACGCTCCATATATTCGCCTGTTCTTGTGTCGATACGGATGATATCACCGATTTCGACAAACAGAGGAACACGGATCTCTGCGCCTGTTTCAAGAGTAGCGGGCTTAGTTACATTTGTAGCTGTATCGCCTCTGAAGCCGGGATCTGTATCGGTGATCTCAAGCTCTACAAAGTTGGGAGGCTCTACACCGAATACCTTACCCTTGTAAGAGAGAATCTTGCATACCATATTTTCCTTAACGAACTTGAAGTTGTCGGAAAGCTCGGACTTGTTTATCGGAACATCTTCGTATGTCTCAGAGTCCATAAAGTGATAGAGGTCACCGTCGTTGTAGGTGTACTCCATATCCTTTCTCTCAACAAAAGCAGTAGGGAACTTGGCTGTAGGGTTGTATGACTTTTCAACAACCGAGCCGGTGATTACATTTCTGATCTTGGTTCTTACGAAAGCGGCACCTTTACCGGGCTTTACATGCTGGAACTCAATGATCTGCATTACATTGCCGTCCTCTTCAAAGGTCATACCGTTTCTGAAATCGCCTGCTGTGATCATATTTTAAAATACCTCCGTATATTTTATCGGGTTTGCGTGAAATTTATCTTCCGCTGAAAGTATAAGCTTTCAACCCCATATTCTATCTATTCTATTTTACATTATTCTGCCCGTAATTGCAATACCTTTTTCAAAAAAACTTTAAAATCTTTTGAAATCGTCAAATCAGACCGTATCTGACTACTTCTTTGATTTCTCCCTTATGTATTATAACTCTGGGGATTCTCAGCGCTACGGCACAGGTCAGCTCATAGCCTATAGTACCGATAAGGCTTGCGTTATAATCGATTCCTGTCTGTTCGCATTTATCGGAATAAACGTAAACTGTGTCACCTGTCTTTATATCCGGTACAGCGCTTACATCTACTATTGTCTGATCCATGCATACTCTGCCTACAACGGGACAAAGCACGCCGTTAATCAGCATTTTACCTTTTGAACTGAAGTCACGGAAATATCCGTCTGCATATCCTATCGGAATTACTGCTACGGTCATTTCCTTGTCTGCTGTGTATGTCCTGCCATAGCTTATCTGCGTTCCTGCGGGAATTGTCTTGAGCTGTGAAACTACCGATTTTACCGTCATAACGCTTTTCATTTCAAACGGAACTTCAAGCGGATAGTTGGGGCAATGACCGTACATTATAACGCCGGCACGAACAATGTCGCCTTCAAAATCGGGATGGTATACTATACCGCCGCTGTTCTGAGAGTGCAGAAGAAGGCCTTTTCCTTTTGCGATTGAAAGCAGTTTTTCCTGCTGTTTTTCGGTATACTGTACATCGTCTTCGTAAAGGCTGTCCGATACTGCAAAATGAGTGTATGCCGCTTTGCAGTCAAGACCGGGTAAAGCAAGCACCGACAGCAGTTCTTCTTCACTGTCGATACCGACACGGGTCATACCTGTGTTAATTTTAATATGTACCGGGAGCTTTACGCCTTTGCTGAGAGCATAGTCGCTCAGTTCTTTTGCGTACTGTACGCTTCCTGCAGTCTGTGTGATATCGTATTCAAGCAACTCGTCAAAATAGTCTTCGTCTGTGTAGCCAAAGGAGAGAATAGTGCCGCTGATTCCGTGCTGACGCAGTTTTTCGCCCTCCCAGAGATTTGAAACGCCGAAATACTTAACGCCGAGCTCCTGGAGCTTTAAGCATACGGCTTTATCATCGTGACCGTAGGCGTTTGCTTTTACTACGGCAAGTATCTCTTTTCCTTTGGAGAGCTTTTTTATTTCATTGAAATTGTGTTCAAGTGCGTCAAGGTCTATTTCAGCCCACGCACGCTTAAGAAATTTTTTCATAATAAAACCTCTTTATATTATTATCGGGAAAATACGCAAGTGTACTCGGTTTAGGCTTAAAATATACCTTGTTTTTTTTCTCGGATTGTGCTATTATATTATTATACTATTTCTCGCATCAAATTTCAAGCCTTCGGAGGTCGGTCGCATTGATAAAAAGAAGAAGCAACTGGTATATATATGTAATCACTTTCATTGTAACCGGTTTACTGATAGCTATTGTCTCGACGATACTGCTTAATAGTTTTTATGAGGCTCAGCGTTCGGGTAATACCGGCAATGTATCACAGCAGCAAGGTACTCTGTTTGTCCCTGACAAAAGCTATAATTTCACAATACTGCTTTCTCTGTCAAAAGATATAGATACTGCGCCGGAGCGTTTTATGACTCTGACATACAGAGCCGACAAAAATACAGTAGTTCTGATGCCTTATCTTGCAAATACAGAAATAAACGGTAAAACTCTGAAAACTATATTCAGCGAGTCGGGCGGTGCCGAAACAGCAAAACAGCTTTCGGAGATAAGCGGTATTACAATTGACAAATATATTGCTTTCACCGAATCTACAGTTACCGAATTTTTCAATATGGTAGGAAATACTACGCTTACAGTGCCAAAGCAGCTTAAATATGAAAATAAGAAAGATAATACGGTTACGCTGGTTGAAGCCGGCACAAGGAGCTTCACAGGAGCTCAGTTCTACACCTATCTGATGTTCCCTGATTACGGTTCAAGTGATATACAGTACAGCTGTAAAATAGCCGCAACTTCGGTATCGGCGTTTATAAATCAGAATTTCTTAAGAGCAAGCGAAAAAACTCTTAAGTCTTATGCGGATTTTATAATCGGTTTTACCGATACAAATATTACCGAAGAAGATTACAATAAAAAGATTGCAGGTATAGTCTATACGCTGGGAGAAGCAACTTCACTTGCAGATTATTACATACCTTACGGCGAAAAAAGCGGTACAAATTATATAATTGCAGAAAACAGCTGGACAAGAGCAAAAGAAGTAGCCGAAGCAAACTGAATATAAACGGCGGTGAGTGTATTTTATGCAATTGCCGCCTGTATTATATCTATGAAAGGAATATTTATGAAGAAATTTATTAAAACGGCTTTTGCCGTACTGCTCAGCGTATCGTTGCTGATGGTATCCGCTTGTTCGGATTCACAAACAAATAACAGCAACAGCGCATCATCAACCAACTCACAAACATCGACTGATACTTCCGTGTCTTCCGAACAAAACGGCGATATCTCATCGCAAACAGAAGAGTCAAAAACACAAAAACCTGTTACGGATTTCACTACATATGTTTCCAATACTGTAGTTTCGACAGGAAATAACTTCTATATCGAAAAAGCTGACGGAATCAGATACCGTGCATATCTGCCTGTTGAGGAATACGGCGAACTTGAATATAAGTTCTTTTTTACAAATAAAGTCGATTCAACATATAGTAAAGGCAAAATCGCTTATGTCGGAAAAGACGGAGGAACATATACCGTAAGCGACGCAGTAATAGCAGACGGTGGAACAGGCCCCGAAGACGAAATAACAAATCGTACTGCGGTTACTTTCGATGGCGGCAGTTCAAAGGAAGTAACCCCGAATGAAAGCTACTGGAGCGATACTGTTACATTCAATGTACCCGAAGGACACTATCTTGTATGGGAGTGGACTGTCAGCGGAGAAGGCATTCCCTGCAATAAGATGGCTACCTTGACATCTACCTCAAGCTCTTCGGACGGTGAAAACTTTGGCTATTGCGATGAAATACCTCTTCCGCAGATTATTGGCGCAAAGCGCAGTGTTAAGCATACTGTAGCGGCAATCGGCGACAGCATTACCCAGGGATGTCAGACAGAGTTCATGAAATATGAATACTGGGCGGCTAAGATTTCCGCACAGCTTGGCAGCGATGTGTCGTTCTTTAACTGCGGACTCGGATGGGCAAGGGCAAGCGATGCCGCCGCAAATGAAAACTGGCTTTCAAGAGTATCGGAGTATGAGACGGTTATTGTAGCATTCGGAACGAATGATATTTCAAGCGGCAATTACGGCGGAAAAAAGAATACCTCCGAAGAAATAGAAGCATATATCACCGATATAGTATCATACCTCACAGAAAAAGGCTGCAGAGTTATTCTGTTCAATGCTCCGCCTCAGAACTTTGGAGAAACAAACGAGAGTGTGAGAAGCACACTTAACGAAAAATTGGTCGATATCGCAAAAAATCTCGGCGCAGAGTTTTTCGATTTTGCGAGCCTCTTGTCCACAGAGGAAGCTCCTGCCGAAGCAGTATACGGAGGTCATCCGAACGGTGAAGGCGGCACTGTAGTTGCTGACGCTTTTGTAAAGCAGTTCGGAAGTCTATTTGAGTAAAGCGTAAATTTTTTGCTTCGATTGTATTTTTCATAATTTGACAAAATCATCCTTGCCGTATATCAATCTGATTTTATCTCATAATAATAAAGCATCGGAATCTGAAACCGAATTGCAATACGACAAGCGAAAGGATAAGTTGATATGAAAAAGACAGCGGCAATTCTTGCTTCCATAGCTGCGCTCTCGTTATGCACAACATCAGCTTTTGCGGCAAACGGCAATAATATAGTAGACGGCGTACTGAACGGCGCTGAAGATGTTGTGGACGGCGTAATAAGCGGAGCAGAGGATATTATCACTCCCGGCGGCTCAACCGGAGCAGTAGAAGAAAATACAAACAATAACACTTCAAGACCGGTTACTGAATCTACAGTAACTCCCGGAACAACTACAAGCAACGCCGGTAATGCAGGCAATGTTAACACAGGTGTACCGGTATACGAGCTTGCGGCCCTCGGTGCTGCAGCAGTCGGCGGTCTTGCAACTATGGCGGTAACAGTACGCAAACGCAAGTAACAGGTTAAAATATTACAGCCGATATAACGGTGTTTTATCGAAAACACAACTACAAAGTAATAAGGGAAACTTTTGTGTGAAGAAAGTTTCCCTTGATTTGTTTATATCATCTAAAAACAGCATCCGAATAAAAATTAAGTAAATTTAATGGATTCTATAATGTATTTTAATTGTAATGACGATTTATTCCGTCAAATTGTGGAATAATCACTTTCTTATTTGTTCAATTCTACTAAAAAACCTGTGGCTGTTTGTTCATATTGCCTATTGATTATAAAAACGATTTCATATATAATGAAGGTACAAATTTAATTTGTACAAATCAAATTTTTATGGAGGACATTAAAATGAAGTTAAGAAAAATCATGGCAGGCGTTGTAGCTACTTCTATCGCAGCAACAATGGCAGTAGCAGCTTCTGCTGAAAACACAGCTTTCCTTATGTACGCAGCAGGCGGTTGGAGCTTCTCATGCTTTGACTATACAGGTCATGCAGAGGATTCTGACGGTACAATTAAAGAGTGGAATCCTACTACTGTAGATGTATCAAAGGACGGTACATACACTGTTGCTATTTCAGATCTTCAGCGTTCCGGTATCGATGAAGAATCGGGCGATGAAATTATGTATGCACCTGTTTGTGAAGGCGCAGTAGTATTCAATGTAGATATCGATGGCCTTGCAGATGCTTTAGGCGTTGCTACAAAGGATGTTGACGATCTTAAAACCGGTGCTGACAAAATGAACTATGCTAAGGAAAAGGGCATCAATGTAACTGATGTTAAGATTACACAGGTTAAGGATGGAGAGACCACTGAAGTTGCTGTAGATTCAAGCAAGATTTTATTCGGTGATATCGAAGGTAACGGCAAGCTCCGTATCGAACTTTACAACGAGTACGGCGATACTAAGGCTGATCCTTCTGTAAATCTTTCTGATATCTACTTCAACGAAAGCCTTTCAGTAACATTTACAATCACCGGTATTGACGCTATACTCGGTACAGGCGAAGAGCCCACAGATGAGCCTACAGACGAGCCCACAGACGAGCCTACAGACGAGCCCACTGATGAGCCTACAGATGAGCCCACAGATGAGCCT
>JAEDNF010000095.1 GCA_016302655.1 Oscillospiraceae bacterium
AGTTCTTTTTCATTGGAACATACATTATCGCTGTCGTTAAGGTCAAGATAGAGATGAACCGAAGGCGCCGAAAAATACAGCACCGTGTCAACCCATTGATCAAGGTCATTTGCTCTTAAGATCGACTTGATTATATCCCTTTGCCGTCTCATCTGCTTTATGGGGCTGGTCATCACCGTTTCGGTGGTCTTTCCGTCACGGTAGATTTTTCTCTGCGTCCAGTATTCAGCCTTATGATCTCCGTATATGTATCCCGAATGATTTTTGACTTCTATTATCATTATGAACCTGTCACACATAACAAGCAGGTCTATCTCACTGCGGTTTTTCTTATAGCGTACTGGCAGGTTTGCAAATACAGTATACCCTTCGCCCAGTTTTTTTACCGATTTTAACAGCGACTTTTCTCCTCTGAAGCCGGAGATAAGAGCGTTATACCTCTTAGTGATATAAAAATTCCAAAAAGCGGCTAATGCCATGACCGCTATGAAAATATATCCGAGTACAGCGTTTGTATATAAAGAAAAACCGATATAGCATACAAGCAGAATAACCGGCAGAATACCAAGAACTATCTGAAGTATGAACAGCACGGTTATTTTCTTGAAATTATCGTATCCGTGTTTGTATATATCAGGCAAAAGCTCACCACCTTCAAAATAATTATACTAAACTTTACAAAGCAAGTCAATAAAATATCTCTCCCCACTTGAAAAAAATTGTTTTTAGTGTTATACTGTATTGGATTATCACAGCGGTATATGCTGAAAGAAAGGTTGACATAATAATGAAGTTAGGTATGGTAGGTCTGCCGAATGTCGGCAAAAGCACCTTATTCAATGCACTTACAAACGCAGGAGCAGAGTCTGCAAACTATCCCTTCTGCACAATAGAGCCCAATGTCGGCATCGTATCTGTTCCCGATGAGCGTCTTGACGAGCTTGCAAAGATGTATAACCCCGAAAAATTCACTCCGGCAACTCTTGAGTTCGTCGATATTGCCGGACTTGTTAAGGGCGCATCAAAAGGCGAAGGACTTGGCAACAAGTTCTTGTCTAATATCCGTGAGGTTGACGCAATTGTCCATGTTGTCCGTTGTTTTGAAGATGATAACATCATTCATGTAGACGGAAAGATAGGCGCCGCAAGGGATATCGAAACGATAAATCTGGAGCTTGTTTTCTCGGATATAGAGATAGTACAGAGAAGAATAGACAGAGAGAAAAAGCAGATGAAGGGCGACAAGAGCCTTGCGGCGGAAGTTGAATTTCTTGAAAAGCTGCTCGCTCATCTTGAGGAAGGAAAGTCGGCAAGATCGTACCCTTACACGGAAACTGAGCTTGAAATGGTAAAGGCTTCTCCCCTGCTGTCAAATAAGCCTGTTATATATGCCGCTAACCTTTCGGAAGCGGATTTCACGGGCAATATTGAAAACAACGAGCAGTACAAGGCTGTATGCGAGATAGCAAAGTCCGAAAACAGCGTTGTGCTCCCTATATGCGCTCAGATAGAAGCGGAAATAGCCGATATGTCGGCTGAAGATAAGGAAATGTTCTTATCGGAGCTCGGTCTTAAAGAATCCGGTCTTAACCGAATCATTAAGCAGGGCTACAGCCTTCTCGGACTTATTTCATATCTGACGGCTGGCGTTCAGGAGGTTCGTGCGTGGACAATAACAAACGGCACAAAGGCTCCTCAGGCGGCAGGAAAGATACACACCGATTTTGAAAAAGGATTTATCAGAGCGGAGATAGTATCCTTCGACGACCTGATGAAATGCGGCAGTATGGCTGCGGCAAAGGAAAAAGGTCTTGTCCGTCTCGAAGGCAAGGATTATGTAATGCGTGACGGCGATGTCGTTCTCTTCAGATTCAATGTGTAAGCGCAGTATACCGCAAAAAATCAAAAAAATGCTTGACAAAGCAGTGTCTATTTGATATAATTATATCGCCGCATGTGCAGGGTAATGAAGAAAACGGCTTAACAAAGCGGTTTCACCTCAATCAGCGAGAATTTAACAAGATGCCGAAAGGCAAGAAAGGTTTGAAAAAATGTACGCAATTATTGAAACAGGCGGAAAGCAGTACCAGGTAAAAGAAGGCGACGAGATCTTCGTTGAAAAGCTCGATGTAGAAGGCGAGTTCACCATTGATAAGGTTATCATGGTAGGCAAGGATGACGGCGCAGTTGTAGGCGCTCCTTATGTTGAAGGTGCAAGCGTTAAGGCTTCTCTCATCAAGAACGGCAAGGCTAAGAAGGTTACGGTATTCACCTACAAGCCCAAGAAGAGCAGCAAGCGCAAGATGGGCCACAGACAGCCCTACAGCAAGATCAAGATCGAAGCTATCAACGCTTAAGTTTTATGATTGAAGCTGTGTTTGCCGTAAAAGGCGACAGATTCATCGGTTTTACCGTTAACGGACATTCGGGTTTTGCCGAGAGCGGAAACGATATAATATGCGCAGGAGTTTCAAGCGCACTTATGCTGACGGTAAATACGATAACGGATTTTTTCGGTGCAGCCGCCGATATTGATATCACTCCCGAAAACGAGGGATATGCAAGATTAAGGCTTATGACGCCTTATCCCGACAATGCCTGCACAATGTTGAAATCCTTTTATACGCATCTTACAATTCTTGAAGAAGAATACGGACACATAAATGTCCGTACCGAACAGTGTTGACACAACACACAGGATGAAAGGAAAAATGATATGATTAAAATCAGCTTACAGCACTTTGCTCATAAAAAAGGTATGGGTTCTACAAAGAACGGCCGTGACAGCGAATCCAAGAGACTCGGCGTTAAGCGTGCAGACGGTCAGTATGTACTCGCAGGCAACATCCTCGTTCGCCAGAGAGGCACACATATTCATCCCGGTAACAATGTAGGCCGCGGTTCTGATGATACATTATTTGCTCTTACAAGCGGCAAGGTAAAGTTTGAACGCCTCGGCAAAGATCGCAAGCAGGTCAGCGTTTACGCCGACTAATCTAAATCAATCAAGGCGGGTATGTTTCCCGCCTTTTTTGTGTATAAGGCTTCCTGCATTATCGGCTGTGATATGCGCACAATAATACAGTAAGGTCAATCACCGTGTCGGCAGAAAGAGGTAAAGAATGTTCGTTGATATCGTAAAAATCTATATAAAAGCCGGCAACGGCGGCAACGGTGCCGTATCGTTTCACAGGGAAAAATATGTGAACGCAGGCGGTCCCGACGGCGGAGACGGAGGAAAAGGCTCGGATATAGTATTCGTAGCCGATGACAACCTCTCAACGCTTATCGATTTCAGATATAAGAAAAAATATATTGCTCCTAACGGCGAGAACGGCGGAGCACGCCGCTGTACAGGCAAAAGCGCAGAACCGACAATTATCCGTGTACCGAGAGGCACGCTTGTAAAAGACAGCGACACCGGAAGAATACTTGCGGATATCTCCGATGATGAGCCGGTAGTAGTTGCGAAGGGCGGCAGAGGCGGCAAAGGAAATATGAACTTTGCCACTCCTACAAGGCAGATACCGAGATTTGCAAAGCCCGGTTATCCCGGCGAGGAGTTCAATGTTACGCTTGAGCTGAAACTGCTTGCCGATGTCGGTCTTGTCGGCTTCCCCAATGTCGGAAAGTCAACCTTCATAAGCGTTGTCAGCGCCGCAAAGCCTAAGATAGCAAACTACCACTTCACTACTATCACTCCCGTACTCGGAGTTGTAACGCTCGGCGAAAAATCCTTTGTTATGGCTGATATACCCGGTCTTATCGAGGGAGCAAGCGAGGGCGTGGGACTCGGCCACTCATTTTTACGCCATGTGGAAAGATGCCGTCTGATAGTTCATGTTGTAGATGTATCGGGCATTGAAGGAAGAGATCCTAAGGATGATTTTGAGAAGATAAACTACGAACTGAGAAACTTCTCTGAAGAGATATCCGAGCGTCCTCAGATAGTCGTAATGAACAAGTGCGACCTTGCAAGCGAAGAACAGATCGCCGACTTCAGAGCATTTATCGAAGAAAAGGGACTTCCCTGCTTTGAATGCAGCGCCGCTACCACTAAAGGCACAGCGCAGGTAATAGAATATATAGCAGGCGAGCTTGATAAGCTCCCGCCGCCTATACGCTTTGAAGCACAGCCGCTAACGGCTAAAGAGCTTGACGAGCAGGAGCTTAAAAAGAAAGAATTTACCGTTACAAAGCAGGACGGAATCTTCATAGTAGACGCTCCGTTTATGGTTCCTATACTTTCAATGGTAAATATGGAGGACTACGAGAGCCTTCAGTATTTCCAGAGAGTTCTGCGTTTCAGCGGAATAATCGACAAGCTTGAAGAAATGGGAGTTCAGGAAGAGGACACCGTTTCTATATATGACTTTGAATTCAGGTATCTCAGATGACATATGAAATAATGACACCTGCCGAGGCTAAGGCTCTCGGCGGACTTACACTTGCTTTTTTCGGAGACAGCGTATATGAGGTGCTTGTCCGTGAGCAGATAGTAAAATGCGGTACAATGCCGGTTGATAAGCTCCATAAGAAAGCTGTTGAAAAGGTTAATGCCGGATTTCAGTCATTTGCATATGATGTAATATGCGATGAGCTTTCCGAAGAAGAAACAGAGATATTCAAGCGTGGCAGAAATGCCACCGGCAATAATGTCCCCCGTTCTTCAAATCCCAAAGACTACCGCAGAGCAACAGGTATTGAAGCGCTGTTCGGATATCTTTATCTTACGGGACAGAATGAACGTATGAGACAGCTTTTTGAAATGATATACACAAGTGAGCGTACATAACTTACGAGAGAAGGATCGCTATGAAAGCGTCAACAAAACGCACACTTATAGATATTCCGGTAATAATTATATCGAGCTTTATATTCTCCTGCGGTCTTAAGACCTTTACCGCACCTAACGGGATCGCTCCGGGCGGCGCGTCGGGAATATGCGTTGTACTTGCCTACCTTACGGGTCTTAACGAAGGTGTGCTGTACTTTATTGTAAATATACCTCTTATTATTATCGGGTTTATTTTTCTTGGCAGAAAGCTCATGCTCAAGACTCTTCTCTCGATAGTTACCATAACAATTGCTACCGACTATGTTTTCACATATATTCCTCATTATGAAGGAAACGAAATGCTGGCGGCAATATTCGGCGGTCTGCTTATCGGCGCAGGACTGGGACTATGTTATTCCCGTGAAGGAACGGGCGGCGGTACCGATATACTTAACCGCCTGATTTACAAACGGTTTCCGCAGATAAGCATAGGCGCTATTACATTCGCTACCGACCTTGCGGTGATTATTATAGCCGCCTGCGTCTTCGGAACGCTGGAATCGGCGCTTTATGCGATAATAGCGATATTTGTTTCGTCTAAGATGATAGATATTATCGTATACGGAAGCTATGAAGGCAAGATGCTGCTTATATTCAGCGACAGATCCGAAGATATAGCGAAAAAAATAACAGATTCGGGCAGAGGCGTTACCTTCTTAAGCGGAAAGGGCGCATACAGCGGCGAAAACAAGCAGGTTATCTGCTGTGCCGTGCGTAAAAACGACTATGTCAAAATCAAGCGTTATGTTAAAGAAGCCGATCCCTCGGCTTTTATGATAATTTCGAGCGCTAAGGAAGTACTCGGAAAAGGTTTCAATGAAATTAATTGATATAACAGAAAGGAAAGACCGATATGTCAGGACACTCAAAATGGAGCACCATCAAGAGAAAAAAAGGTGAGAAGGACGGCGCAAGAGCTAAGGTATTTACCAAGATAAGCCGTGAGATAATAGTTGCCATCAAGGAAGGCGGCGGAGATCCCAACAACAACGCCAAGCTCGCCACACTTATACAGAAGGCTAAGTCAAACAATATCACCAACGATAACATTGACAGACTTATCAAAAAGGCTGTCGGCGGCGGAGAGAAGAGCGACTACGAGAACTGCGTATATGAAGGATACGGTCCCAACGGTGTTGCTGTAATAGTTGACTGCCTTACCGATAACAGAAACAGAACAGCAGGCGAGATCCGTCATTACTTTGATAAGTTCGGCGGAAATATGGGCACAAGCGGCTGTGTTTCATTTATGTTCAGCTTAAAGGGCATAATCGTGCTTGACAACGAAGAAGGTGATATAGACGAAGACAAGGCTATGGAGGATATCCTTGAAGCCGGCGGAGATGACTTCAGCTTTGAAGACGGCTGTGTTGAAATCACAACCGATCCCAAGGAAGTTGAAAATGTTGCAAACGCATTAAGAGATATGGGCTATAATGTTGTATCCGCCGAAGCAGAACAGGTTCCCTCGACATACACAACGCTTACCGACGAGGAGCATATAAAGAAGATGAACCTTCTGCTTGAAACACTCGACGATAACGACGATGTGCAGAATGTATGGCATAACTGGGATATGGACTGATAGGTACATATCAGACTGTCGATAAACCCACGCACCGCTTATAAACGCCAAAAGTGCGGCACGATGCCGCACTTTTTGATGTTCAATATATGGC
>JAEDNF010000096.1 GCA_016302655.1 Oscillospiraceae bacterium
GCGCCGCAGTATATCTCTACATCGGGGAAAGCGTTGTGAAGCGCTTCAACACCCTCGGGTGCGGCTACAATGCACATAAACTTGATAGAATGTGCGCCGGTCTCCTTGATCTTCTTTATTGCGTGGATAGCGGAAACACCGGTTGCAAGCATAATATCCGTTACGATAACATCACGCTCGTTGATATCAAACGGCAGTTTGCAATAATACTCTGCCGCACTGTTTGAGTTTGCCTTGTCACGATAGATACCTATATGGCCTACCTTTGCGGCAGGTACAAGCGCCATAGCGCCGTCAACCATACCAAGACCTGCACGGAGAATGGGTACAAAAGCTAATTTTCTGCCCGAGATAACATTTGACTCGGCAATAGCTATAGGAGTCTGTATCTGTACCTTCTTAAGAGGAAGATCTCTTGTCGCTTCATAGCACATAAGCATTGATATCTCGCTTACAAGCTCTCTGAATTCCTTTGCGCCGGTGTTCTTGTCTCTTAACAGAGATACCTTGTGCTGTACCAGCGGATGATTGCAGATGTGAAGTTTTTCGTTAGCCATACTATACTCTTTTCTCCCTATGTTTTGATTTTTGGTGATATCTGCCGTGATTTTCATAGGGAAAAATCCCGCAGCTTAATTCCTTTATTTATCTTCGAGAGCCATGATCTTGTCAACACGAGCTGCGTGTCTGCCGCCCTCAAACTCTGTTGACAGGAATACTCTGACTATCTCTTCCGCCGTTCCCGGTCCTATCACTCTTCCGCCCATGCAAAGTACATTTGCGTCATTGTGGAGCCTTGTGTATTTTGCGGTATAATAATCCTGGCATAATGCCGCACGGATCCCCTTTATCTTGTTTGCACTAATGCTTATTCCTATTCCCGTGCCGCAGATAAGTATCCCCTTATCGCACTCGCCCGAGGTTATCTTTGCACACGCTTTTTCCGCTATATCGGGGTAGTCCGCCCTTTCGCCGTCACAGCCGCAGTCAATATACTCTACGCCCTGTTCGTCAAGGAACTTCTTTACCTCGCATTTAAGCGCATAGCCTGCGTGGTCGCTTCCTATAGCCAGCATATCAGTCTTTCCTTTCTTCTTTGTACGCATCTGCGTTTTTTGCCATAAGCTCACGCTGTGCCTGAGGCAGTTTAAGATACATAGGCATCAGCTGTTCTGGCGTTATTTGCTCTGCATTCATCGCCGCAAGACATACGCCGTAGCCCGTCTGGAATCTAAGAGGATCCGGGGCAAGCCTTGTATTGATACCCTGTTCGTCAGCCGCCTTTTTGACAAGCTGTGCTCCGTCTCCGACAAGAATTATATCCCCGTCATATTCCGAAAGCCTTGCCGCAAGCTCGTCAGCCTTTAAGCATTCCTCTTCGGTGAGCCTTGTCACCGTACCGTTATCATTAAGAAATGTTGCCGTGTATACCTGATTGCACCTTGCGTCTATAGCCGCACATACAATGCCGTCACAGACAGCCACATTATATGCCATAGCCTCAAGCGTTGATACCGCCGCACAAGGCTTTGAAGCGGCAAACGCCATACCTTTTACCGCCGATATACCTATACGCAGTCCCGTGAATGAGCCGGGACCGTTTGCAACGGCAAAAAGGTCAATATCCTCTGTTGTTATCCCCGAATTTCTAAGCAGATCGCTTACAACAGGCATAAGAGTAACGCTGTGCGTCAGCTTATTGTTTATCACAAAAGAACCGAGCGTCTGCTGTTTATCCGTATCATATACAGCGGCACAGCAGGGAGCGGCGGCAGTATCGATACCGAGTATCAGCATAGTTCCTCCTGCGGAATATATTCAATTATCCTTGAATTATCCCCTGTCTTTATAATATTCACTCCGCATCTGTTTGTAAGATATGCGGCAAGCTCGGGTATGTTTTCGCTCCACTCAATGCACATAATGCCTTCACGGTCAAGATAATCGAAAAAGCCTATAGCGTACAAATCGTCAAGCGTATTTATCCTGAAAAGGTCAAAGTGGAATACAGGCACAGTCCCGTCATATTCGTTCACAAGAGCAAAGGTCGGACTTGTGACATCGTCCGTACTGCCGAAATATTCGGCAATCCCCTTTGTCAGATGAGTCTTGCCTGCTCCCATCTCTCCCGTATAGAGTACACAGTCGCCCGCTTTAAGATATGCGGCTATTTTTTTGCCTGTCTCTACAGTTTCTTCGGGAGAATCGGAGATAAAGCGCTCCATCAGAACAGACCGCTTATCTCGCCGTCGGCGCTTACATCTATCTTGTTCGCCGCAGGCACTTTAGGAAGTCCCGGCATTGTCATAATATCACCTGTCAGAGCAACGACAAAGCCTGCGCCGGCAGACAGCTTGACATCTCTTACAGTTATCGTGAAGTCCTTGGGACAGCCAAGCTTAGTGGGATCGTCCGACAGAGAATACTGCGTCTTTGCAACGCACACGGGGATCTTGTCAAAGCCGATAGCCTCTATCTCCTTAATAGCCTTCTCTGCGGCTGTTGTGTAATTAACGCCGTCGGCACGGTAAATTTCCTTTGCTATTATATCAAGCTTTTCCTTTATCGACAGCTTTTCATCGTATATCGGTGCAAAATCCGTCTTGCCCTTGTTCTCGTTAATCGTTTCAATTACTGCGTTTGCAAGCTCTGTGCCGCCTTCGCCGCCCTTTAAGAATACATCGGAGAATGCGACCTTTGCGCCCATCTTCTCGCAGTATTCACGCACGATGGCGATCTCTGCCTCTGTGTCGGTGTAGAAGTGGTTTATCGCAACAACCGCAGGCACACCGTACTTACGCATATTTTCGATATGTGCGCCGAGGTTTGCTATGCCCTTTCTGAGCGCCTCTGTATTTTCTGCGGTAAGCTCGGTCTTGGGAACGCCGCCGTTGTACTTCAGCGCACGGATAGTAGCAACTATAACGGTACAAGAGGGCTTAAGACCTGCATAACGGCACTTTATATCGAAGAACTTCTCTGCTCCGAGATCACTGCCGAAGCCTGCCTCCGTGATAGCATATTCTCCGAGCTTAAGCGCAAGCTTTGTTGCTCTTACGCTGTTACAGCCGTGAGCGATATTTGCAAACGGACCGCCGTGGATAATAGCAGGCGTATTTTCAAGCGTCTGTACAAGGTTGGGATTGATTGCGTCTTTCAGCAGAGCGGTCATAGCTCCTACCGCTTCAACATCGGAAGCGTATACGGGCTTTCCGTCATAGGTATACGCTACAAGTATCCTTCCCAGTCTTGCCTTTAAGTCGGTAAGGTCGTCTGCAAGACAAAGGATAGCCATTATCTCGCTTGCAACGGTTATCTGGAAGTGATCCTCTCTCGGAACGCCGTTCACCTTGCCGCCAAGACCTATAATGCAGTTTCTGAGCGCTCTGTCGTTCATATCAAGGCAGCGCTTTATCTGTATGCGTCTGGGATCGATGCCCAGCGTATTGCCCTGCTGGATATGATTGTCTATAAGAGCGCAAAGCAGATTGTTTGCGGAAGTTATTGCGTGCATATCTCCCGTGAAGTGAAGGTTTATATCCTCCATCGGCACTACCTGTGCATATCCGCCGCCTGCGGCTCCGCCCTTGATACCGAACACGGGACCTAAAGAAGGCTCACGAAGTGCAAGCACAGCCTTTTTTCCGAGCTTGTACATACCCTGTGCAAGTCCTACGGAAGTGGTAGTCTTACCTTCGCCTGCCGGAGTCGGATTTATAGCGGTAACAAGTATCAGATCGCCGTCGGGCTTGTCGGCAAGGCGGTCGATACATTCCTGTGATATCTTTGCTTTGTAGTGGCCGTAAGGAATAAGCTCGTCTTCGTCAATGCCGAGATCCTTTGCTATATCCTTTATCTTTAACATTTTCGCATTCTGAGCAATTTCAATATCGCTGAGCATATTATTACCTCTTTTTTACTGCGGAAAGCCGCAAAATTATAACCTTTCGGGTATTATAAAATATCCGTTTTAAGTATAACACAGTACAGGATGAATTTCAAGGTTTAGCGTGTGATTTTACACGATAACATCCGTCAAACAAACCTCAGCTGGTCGATATCCTCACTGCAGAGCGTTCCGGCTACGGGAACGGTCTTTGTCCTGTAGCTGTCGGGGTTCTTTATCATACCGTCTTCATATTTTACAGCCGACTTCAAAGCGGCTTTTGTAAGGCGCATTACCTGTACGCCCTGCGTATCTCTTGCCGCTTTGGGAAGAATAAGCACGGTGTTGAATATCATCACCTTGCCTGCGGTAGAGCAAAGCATAAAGTCGCAGTCCTCGTTTATAAGCGTCATGGATATAAGCGGCGAAGCGTCGCTATACGCATTGGCAAGCTTTTTGCGGCGTGTCTTTGTTTCAAATGAAGACATAGGCACTTTAGCGCATTTGCCGTTTTCAAAGAACATAACGAGCGTGCCGCCGAAATCCTCTGCGGCTATCATCTGTACTATCTTCTCATCGGGCTCAAGCTCCAGCTTTACAGGCAGATAGTCGCCCATTACGCTTGCCTTGCTGTCCTCAAAGTCGCAGGCTCTCGCCTTATATACCTGGAACTTGTCGGTGAAGAACAGAAGCTCTGCACGGTTTGTACCTTCGTACGATACTGCTATCTCATCGCTTTCTTTGAGCTTGTGCTCACTGCTCATTCTCAGCGACTGGGGAGTTATCTTCTTGAAATAGCCCTCTCTCGTGAAGAACAGATTTACGGGATAATCCGCTATTTCTTCGGTCTCCTCGCTCTCCTCTTCATCTGCGCCGTAGATGAACATTGTCTTTCTCGGCTTGCCGTACTTCTTTGCTATATCCGACAGCTCCGAAATGATTATCTGCTTTATTCTGCGGTCGGAAGATAAAATATCCTCCATCTCGGCAATTTCTTCTTTAAGAGAAGCGATCTCTTCGATACGATTCAGGATATATCCCTTGTTGATATTTCTGAGCTTGATATCCGCAACAAATTCCGCCTGCACCTCGTCAATGCCGAAGCCTATCATAAGGTTCGGTACTACCTCTGCGTCGTCCTCTGTTTCACGGATTATCCTGATTGCCTTATCTATATCGAGCAGTATCTTTTTAAGACCTGTCAGCAGGTGCAGTTTTTCTTTCTTTCTGGCAAGGTCGAACTTTGTCTTGCGCTTTACGCAGGTGATACGGAAATCCGTCCATTGCTCAAGTATCTCGGCAATTCCCATTACCTTAGGCATACCGCCGACAAGTATATTGAAGTTGCAGGAGAACACATCCTGGAGCGGTGTCATCCTGAACAGCTTCTTCATTACCGCCTCGCTGTCCTGACCTCTCTTTAAGTCGATTGCTATCTTAAGACCGGATAAGTCCGACTCATCACGGACATCGGATATCTCTTTAAGCTTACCGAGCTTTACCTGCTCCACTATCTTGTCTATTATCGCTTCTATAGTGGTCGTTGGGGGTATCTCGGTCACTTCAATGCAGTTTGCCGACTTGTCATAGACATACTTACTGCGTACCTTTACACTGCCTCTGCCGGTAGCGTAGATACGGCGCAGTTCGTCTTCATCCTGAAGGATAAATCCGCCGCCCGGAAAGTCGGGGCCTTTAAGAGTGGATATTATATCGTGTTCGGGATTCTTCATCAGTGCCGCCGCCGTTTCGCACACTTCCGCAAGATTGAACGAGCAGATGTTGCTCGCCATAGATACCGCAATACCGACATTGTTATTTACAAGCACCGCAGGGAATCTTGTCGGGAGCAATACAGGCTCGGTCATAGTGTTATCGTAGTTCGGTACGAAATCTACTATATCACGGTCTATATCGGCAAATATCTCGGCACAGATAGGGTCGAGCTTTGCCTCTGTATATCTTGACGCCGCAAACGACATATCACGGGAATATGCCTTGCCGAAGTTACCCTTGCTGTCAACATAGGGGTGCAAAAGCGCTTCGTTACCTCTTGCAAGACGCACCATCGTCTCATATATAGCCATATCGCCGTGAGGGTTTAATTTCATCGTCTGTCCGACTATATTCGCCGACTTTGTTCTCTGGCCGTTCAGCAGTCCCATTTTATACATCGTATAGAGAAGTTTTCGGTGGGACGGTTTGAAGCCGTCTATCTCGGGGAGCGCACGGGATACGATAACGCTCATTGCATAGGGCATATAGTTTTCGGTCAGCGTTTCGGTTATCGGCTGGTCTTCAACTATTCCTGCGCCCTCGATATATGCGTTTTTGCCTGCGGCGGCTTTCTTCTCGCTTTTCTCGTTTTTACCTTTTTTCAAAATCCATACCTCTTCTCGCTGTGCTTATCAGAGCGAAAACTCTTTTTTCAGCTTTTCATAGCGTTTAACATATTTATCTTTTATCGGGTAAGTAACATTCTGCAGTATATGCTGGAATATATCTGCGTCCTTGAGCACCTCGTCAAGCGGCAAGCCTACATTTTCCTTATCGCTGTGATTT
>JAEDNF010000097.1 GCA_016302655.1 Oscillospiraceae bacterium
ATTCTATCACACATTGTCGGTTTTTGCAATAGCGGAGTTTATTTTTCCTTTACGGAGAAAATCATCGATATTATGCCGCAGAGTATGCCGCCGACAGGGAAAACCACCCAGCCTATGTTCCACAGCTCTCCGAGAAATCCCATAAGCAAAAAGGCAATAACTGCCGTCAGCATTACGGCTGTGCAAATTGCCGAAACGAGCTTCTCACGGGGAGTCTTATCGGGATTGTTCTCCTTGTTATAGCTTTCAATATCGTATTTTGAATACTGCATACCGGCGTAAATAAATATCGGTGCCGCAACAGTAACGCATACGATAAGCGGAAGAGCGACAAGTGTGCCGAAATTATCCTCGCTCATATTCTCGGGTGTACTAAAGCCGCCGAGTATAACTACTATTATTACTCCGACAAGCACTATTACGGTAGCTGTTGCGATAAGTACAGGGAACTTTCTGCGGAACTTATTTTTCTGCTGATCTGTGTAAAACGGAACGATATTCGGATTATCCTTTACAAACTGACCGTGTCTTATTCCGCCTACTATAAATATTGCCGCACCTATTGCCACAAACAGCAGGAATATGCCTACAAAAACCGTTGAAAGCTGCTGTGTACCCTCTTTTCCCGACAGATCCGCAAACAGTCCGCTAAGCAGCAGCATAAGCGACAGACCGGTCAGAACAACCGCTGTGCCTGCACATATTGCCGCAGTAAACCTGTTCATCTCCTTGTCGTAGCCTGCGTTATCGCTTGCAAAGCTATCCTCCGCATTGCCTTTTATCAGCTCGTCAAGAGTACAGCCGAATCTTTCGCTGAGCGTTATCAGCTTGTCGGTTTCGGGGAACGCCTGATCCGATTCCCATTTTGATATTGTCTGACGGGATACTCCCATAACATCTGCAAGTCCCTCCTGAGTGAGAGAATTTTTCTTGCGATAAAATTGTATGTTGCTTCCTAAGCTCATATATTTTTTCCTTTCCGCACAGATTGTTTCTCTTTCTGTGCCGCCCCAAATATATCACAGCACAGCTTGTAAAGTCTACAAACTTTGTGTTGCTTTTGAATATTTTTATGTAAAGTTGCGGTTGCATCCGCATAGCAATGCGGTTTTTCGGTATTATAAAAATGACGGTATTGCAAATAAGGGACTTGCAATAAGTGTAACGCAAGTCCCTTTTCTGAGCTTATTCTATACTGCTTTCTTTCATTTCTTCCTCGGTAAGAGCAAGAGTCGATTTATCCGGTACGCTTACATTCATAAATTTTCCTACAAACAGCGATAAAATCAAACCGACAATTATAGGAAGATAGAATGTGAGGAAACGCCATATAAAAGTCGATATACCGACAAATTTGTTGCCCTCTCCGTCAACGAATATCTTGCTGAAGAACAGAGTATAACTTCCTTCCGCCGCTCCCAAAGCTCCCGGCAGAGGCATAAATGCGGATATCATAAGAACAAACGCCTGACAGGATATTATCGTGAAATAGTCCGTACCCGAAAGTCCGAAGCCGATATAAATGATAAACGAAATGGAGAAATATGCGGTAAGCTGAATGATATTATATATTATCAGGCGAACAATAAGCAGGGGTTTTTTCTTGATAAAGACGAAATTATCGTGGTATTCATCGATGATTTTTTCAACCGCCTCAATTTTTGCCTGCTTATCTTCCTCGCTCTTTATAAAGCGAAGTTTGAAAATATGTATCTTAGAAATCAGCTTTACCGCCCAGACAGCGAGCTTCTTGACGGGCTTTTTGAAGAACGCCAGCATAAACAGAAGTATAATTACTATTGTATTGATGATAAAGCCGAAAACTACAAGTGCCATAAGCGGCGCATAATCCGACGAAAAGGTGCTGAACCGTGCAAAGAGTATTACCGCCGAATAACACGTAAGCACAAACTGATACATAATAAACTTGCTGAGAAGTGCCGTCATAGCGTGAGACATAGGCACACCGAATTTGGTGAAATAATACACCTGCATAGGCTGACCGCCTGTTGACGACGGTGTTATGCAGTTGAAATACTGACCGAGCAGAGCCACCATAAACGTCCTGCTGAATTTTGCCTGTGGATATGTAGTGCGAAGCGAAGCGTGTACGCCTATCGCCTCAAACGCCCAGTATATCACCATCAGAAGCACTGCAAGAAGCAGAGCGCCGACATTTATCTTTTGTATAGAATTTATCAGATTGTCAAATCCGTCTACGAAATAGACATAAAAAATCATAAATACAAAAGCGATAGCGCAGATAATCAGATTGAGTTTATTGCTTTTTTTCTTCATTAATTATACCTCAGAACAGATATTACAGGAATTTTCACCACATCATCCCATTTTACATAACATATAACATTATACAATTTGGATACCTGTTTGTCAATGTGAAAAAAGACGAAAAAAGAGAGCCGTATATCACGACTCTCTTATTATATCATATTTTGTTAAATTAAGTTAAACAGTTGCGCCCTTATTTACAAATACGGGATAGGACTCTGTGCCGGCAAGTGAACGGTACTCGCTGATAGAAACATTCTTATCTGTGATAACGAAGTTCATCTCTGCCTTTGCTCCGACATAAGTATCCTGCATAAGAATACAGTTCTTGACCTTAGCGCCCTTTTCTACCTTAACGCCTCTGAACAGAACGCAGTTTTCAACCGTTCCCTCGATTATACAGCCGTCTGCAACAAGAGAGTTCTTGACATCGGCGTCAATACCGTACTTTGCGGGAGCGTCGTCTCTTACCTTTGTGTAGATAGGTGCGTCGCTCATAAACAGCTCGTCTCTGAGTGACTTGTCAACAAGGCTCATATTGCTCTTGAAGTATGTATCCATGCTGTCTATCTGTGAGAAAGGTCTGTCGTACTTGTATCCGAGCACCTTTATATCGTGCAGTCTCTTCTGAAGCACATCGACTTCAAAGCTGTAGAGATTGCGGCTCTCGGCGTCACGGATAACATCAAGCAGGAAATCCTTTCTTACTACAAACATATTGAGGCTGACATTGTGCTCGCCGCTTATCTCGGGGCGTACAAGAACATCATATACCACATTGTCCGAGTTAACAGCAAGAACCGTCTTTGTCATAGTCTGCTCGGTCGTAAATGTACCTCTGCCGTAAACAACGGTTATATCTGCGCCGTTTTTCTCGTGGAAATCGATAATAGGACGGTAATCGATATTTGCTACAACATCGGTATCGGAAAGAAGCACATACTCTGCGTTTGAGCTTTCTATAAAGGGCTTAACCTGTGCTAAAGCCTCAAGTCTGCCTCTGTAAAGCGCATTGCTGTTTCCGTAAGGAGGAAGCAGATGCATACCGCCTGTCTTTCTGGAAAGATCCCACTCATCGCCCGAACCGAGATGATCCATCAGCGATAAATAATTATCCTTAGTGATAATGCCGACATTGTCTATATCGCTGTTAACCATATTGGACAGCGGGAAATCTATCATTCTGTATCTGCCGCCGAAAGGCACGCTTGCAAGTGTGCGCTGTTTTGTAAGGTCGGCAACGCTTGTTTCATGCATATTTGCAAATATCAAGCCCAGTACATTTGCCATATTAGCCATTTGTTTATTCTCCTTCCGTTCACACATTCTCAGAGATCATAGCCTTAGGCTTTATCTCTGCATTGTCGCATACCGTCACACCGTGTCCTACAACCGCAACGCCCCATGTGTCCTTATCTACTATAGACTCGGGTCTTGCGCCTATCTTTGCGTTCTCGCCTATGACGCAGTCCTCGCCGATAATGGCGTATTCAACCACTGCGCCCTTCTTTATGGTGGTATTCGGCATTATGATACTGTCACGGACTACTGCGCCCGGCTCTATCGTTACTCCGGCAAACAGTACAGAGAAGTCGATAAGTCCTTCTATGTTGCAGCCGTCGGATATCAGAGAATTCTGTATAACGCTCTCGGGGCTTGCGTAATGAGGAGGCATTACGGGGTTTCTCGAATAGATCTTCCATCTTGAATCGTGCAGATCAAGCGGAACATTGGGGTCAAGCAGATCCATATTTGCTTCCCATAAGCTGTCGATAGTTCCGACATCCTTCCAGTAGCCGTCAAAGTGATAAGCAACGAGCTTATTGCCCTCTGCAAGCATTGCAGGGATAATGTTCTTACCGAAGTCCTTGCTTGCGCCTTCATCGTTTTCGTTTGCTATGAGATGCTTCTTCAGATTCTGCCATGAGAATATGTAAACACCCATAGAAGCAAGGTTTGACTTGGGCTGTGCAGGCTTCTCCGCAAATTCAAATATAACATCATTCTCATCGGCGCTCATAATTCCGAAACGGGGAGCTTCTTCCCACGGTACCTCAAGCACCGCAATAGTTGCGTCTGCATTGTGCGCCTTATGGAATTCCAGCATCTTGTTGTAATTCATCTTGTAGATGTGGTCGCCCGAAAGGATAGCAACATATTCGGGATTATATCTGTCTATAAAGCTGATGTTCTGGTAGATCGCATTCGCCGTACCTTCATACCACGACTTGCCCACCGATGACTCATAAGGAGGGAGAACATGAACTCCTCCGTGTACTCTGTCAAGTCCCCAAGGGTGACCGTTTCCTATGTATTCGTTCAGTACGAGCGGCTGATACTGCGTAAGTACGCCTACCGTATCGATACCGCTGTTAACGCAGTTTGAAAGCGGAAAATCGATTATTCTGTACTTACCGCCGTAAGGAACGGCAGGCTTAGCCATATCCTTGGTCAGAGCATAGAGTCGGCTGCCCTGGCCGCCTGCGAGCAGCATTGCCACGCATTCCTTCTTTACATGTTTCATAAATCAGTTCCTCCGTAATTTATTTCTTGGCTTTGCCGTTTTTCTTCGGTGCAGCGCTTTTTTTCTTTGCAGTCGTGCTTGCCGCGGTTTTTGAAGAAGCTGCGGTCTTTGTTGCCTTTGCCTTCGGAGCAGTCTTATTTGCGGCGGCTTTTTGCTTATCGCTCTCGGGACTGCGCTTGTTCAACGGCTTTAAGAATATTGCCGACATAGCCGGTATCTTCATTGTGATCGAATATTCAAGACCGTGCATAGGCTCACACTTAGCCTTATGCGTAGCGCTTCTTTCCGTGTCGCCGCCGAACTTCTTGCTGTCGGTCGAGAACACTTCTTTATAATCGGCATAATAAGGTACGCCGAAGCTGTACTTTTCGTGTTCGACAGGAAGGAAATTGCATACTGCGATAATTTCCTCGCCGTCCGAATCCATTCTGCGGAAAGCTATAACGCTGTTATTGTTGTCATCGTTTGATATCCAGCTGAAGCCGCTCCAGTCATAGTCTATCTCCCATAAAGGCTTATTGTCAAGGTAGAACTTGTTCATAGCCTCTACAAATTCCTTATATTGAGCGTGCTCGTGGAACTTGAGAATATCCCAGTCAAGACCGGTCTTGTAATTCCACTCCTTGAACTGTGCAAATTCCTGTCCCATAAACATAAGTTTCTTGCCCGGATGCGCCATCATATACGCAAGGAAGGTACGAAGCGAAGCAAAACGCTTTTCTCTCGGTCCGCTCATCTTGTCGAGCATGGAGCATTTGCCGTATACTACCTCATCATGCGAAATGGGAAGTATAAAGTTCTCGGAGAATGCATAATAGAAGGAGAATGTCAGCTTATCGTGGTTGAACTTTCTGTACTCGGGGCTCATCGACATATACGAGAGCATATCGTTCATCCAGCCCATATTCCACTTGAAGTTGAAGCCGAGACCGCCGATATCTACAGGCTTTGTTACCATCGGCCACGCCGTTGATTCTTCGGCTATCATCATAAGTCCGGGATGACGGGAGAACAGGCAGGAATTGAGATTCTGCAAGAAATCAACAGCCTCAAGGTTCTCATTGCCGCCGTTTTTATTGGGAGTCCATGCGCCGCCCTGTCTGTCGTAGTCAAGGTAGAGCATAGAAGCAACGGCGTCAACACGCAGACCGTCTATATGATATTCGGTTATCCAGTAGTTTGCATTTGAAATAAGGAACGACTGCACCTCGGGTTTTCCCCAGTCGAACACACGGGTGCCCCAGTTGTAGTGCTCACGCTTGTTGACATCCGAATACTCGTAGCAGAAATCGCCGTCGAACTCATAGAGTCCTGCCGCATCCTTAGGGAAGTGTGCTGGTACCCAGTCAAGTATGACTCCGACTCCGTTAGTATGGCAATAATCAATAAACTCCATAAAATCGGTAGGTGTGCCGAATCTTGATGTAGGCGCATAATAGCCGATCTGCTGATATCCCCACGAGCCGTCGAACGGGAACTCCGCAATAGGCATCATCTCTATGTGGGTATATCCCATTTCCTTTACATAAGGAACAAGCTT
>JAEDNF010000098.1 GCA_016302655.1 Oscillospiraceae bacterium
ACATAGTAAGAGCTTACGGCAAACTTATATTTTGTGATATCCGAAAGACCGTCTGCCTTATATGAAACTGTACCCGAAGGCAGGCGGTCAAGCTCGGTCCATCCGTCGTTGGTGTACATTTCGATTATATAACCGTCGCACGAAACATCGCTCCATCCTATAGTAACGGAGTGTCCCTCGTTGCCGGTTGCTTTTGCGTCGGTTACGGGAAGCGCACCGATTATTTCAAGCGTAAGGGATGTTGTTATACCGCTTATATATGCAGGTAATGTCACAGTACCCGCTCCCCACGGCGATACTGCCTGCATATCGTTTAGCTTGAGTGTACGGTGCAGAGTGGCACACAGTTCGCCG
Source organism: Oscillospiraceae bacterium (assembly GCA_016302655.1). Lineage (GTDB taxonomy): Bacteria > Bacillota > Clostridia > Oscillospirales > Ruminococcaceae > Ruminiclostridium_E. The sequence continues at coordinate 355 of JAEDNF010000098.1, forward strand.
AGAGCATAGTCTGCGGAAGTTCCGTCTGTAAAGTTCACCTTTGCTCTTAGCTTTGTACGGTCGTATATGAAGCGGTAAAATTTACTTCCGTCGCTTCTTTCGTCATAGTATCCGTCTGAGCCTGAGTACAGCGTGTCTGCGCCGTCTGTCATATAAAGTGAAATGCTTTCGATAGGATTTTCGATTACATTAAAGGTGAATGAAGCGGTAACTCCTCCTACTGTGTAGTAGCCTGTGTTTTCTCCGACGGACAGTTGCTTATCTTCCTGCGAGAATACAGCGTCGTAGCCTGTCTTATACTTTAAGTCTGCGGCATAGCAGGAAATCTCCGAGCCGTCGGTATATCCGAGCGTTACCGCATAGTCAAAACCGTCAAGATCGTATATAAAACGCTGTGACAGATTCCCTTCGGCGTCACGCACGGTCTTGTAGCTTCCGTCAACATTATATATCACATTTATATCGTGTTGCGGTTCTATGCTGACTGATGCTATCCTTGACTTTACGACCGTGAATACGGCGCTTGCGGAATGCGTACCGAGCGAATAGCTTACGGTGTGGGTGCCGTATCCCCACGCACTGTCACTTTGATCGTCGCTTATAATAAAGGGAGCGCCGATCTGGGCTGTGAGCTTTGCGATCTCCGTACCGCTGTAGTCTTTTTGATATGAGCCGTAGTCTACCGTCAGAGTTATGTTATCATAATCGTAAATGTTGTAGTAGCTTTTTGAGATGTAACTTTGCGTCTGCTCGTCAAAACGGTAGGCTGTCATCATATCCGCACTGTCAAGTACGGTGCGTGACGGCGTTACGGTTATAGCGACGATATCGTCAAGCGCAGAGGGCTTACACAGCAGCGAAGCCGCCGTAATAAAAATCACGGCGGTGAATACTGCTGATATTATTTTGATAACATTCTTTGATAAACTCATTTTTCACCTTGAATGAAATGAAAAGGGAAATTACTTATTCTTTGCGATACCTATTATATCTCCTAACTTGAGTCGGTTGCCGTTATGGAGAATAATCTGCTCATATACTCTTGCAACAAGCAGTGCCATAAGTACGGTGAATACGCAGAGGACTGCAACAGCAAGCAGAGCCTGAGGTATATCCATCGCTCCCGTAAGAAGTGCCGATGGAAGTGCAAACGGCGAAGATATCGGCAGGTAGTAGGATATCGTGCTCATAATACCTGCTTCTCCTCCCATAGCAGACGGGAAGTATGCAAGATAGAAGCCGAGAACGCCGATTATTGCAAGCGGCTGCATTGCCGCATTGAGATCTTCCATTCTGCTTACGCTTGCGCCGATAAGACCTGCTATAAGAGCAAAGAAGATAAATCCAATGATGAATATCACGAATATCATAATTATTGAAATGGGAGAGAAGTCGGCAAACGCTTTTCCTATCTCGGCGGTAAGCTGCTGGGTCATAGCGCTTGCGTCCTGAGAATTTGCCACCATCATACCGGTAAGCGGCATTGAAACGCAAATACCGAGAACGCCCGACAGTATTATCATAATGAACTGTAAAAGTGCAAGGCTTCCCATTGCAAGTATCTTGCCTATTACTACCGCAAGAGGTCTTACGGAGGTCAGAAGCAGTTCCATTACCTTTGAAGTCTTTTCCTGTGCTATAGACTGCGCAACAAGCTGACCGTATGAGAAGATAAGTATAAACAGCGCAACGGATGACAGCATAGGAACTATCATTTTTACGAAAAAGGCAAAGTCGTTTTCGGTAGGTTCGCCTGCTATCGACTGGGAGAAGGATATTGTCTTGCCTACAGCGGTGATCTGCTCGCCGCTAAGTCCCTCTTTATTAAGTCTTGTAAGGTTGAATACCTGCTGAATGGTCGAACCGAATGAATTTGCGGTATCCGATGATACGGAGCTGTCTGTAGGGCGTGCGGCATAGATGCTGTAGCCGCCTTCCGTTTCGGATATAGTTACAAGAAGGCTTCTTGTTTCGCCCTTTATCTGTTCGATAAGTGCGGCGCAGTCGGATTGTTCACCGCTGAAAACGGGAGTCAGACCGAGTGTGGCGAACACCTTTTCGTAGTCGGCGGCGGTCGTTATACCTGTAGTATCGGCGATATATATACGGTCTAACGGTTTTTCTCCGTCAATGACAATATCGCTGTCGCCCGAAGAAGAGTTTCCGCCTATAATAGCAGGGAGCAGACCTGCGAGCAATGCCATGCCGAATACCAGTATTATAATGATAACGGAGCTTATTTTAAACGCTTTGGACTTTGCAGTCTGGACAAAGGTAAAGCCGAATATGCTTTTCCAGCCGTATGTACTCATATCTCATCGCTCCTTCCTGCCTCTTTATCGGCTCTTTCTATGTTTTCTACAAATATCTCGTGCAGAGTAGGCTCACGTAGCTCATAATGTATCAGAGGGATATCCGATTCGACTATCTTTTTCAGCAGCTGATGAGCCTGAGCTTCATTGCTGATTTTGAAGCTGAGCTTGTCGGGGGTTATCTCCTCGGGAGCAAGACCGCACTGAGCCGCTAACGGAAGAATGTCTCCGTCGCATTTTACGGAGAGATTAACTCTGCCGTAGCTCTTCTTTATCTCGTTGAGGTTGCCCTGCAGAACAGCCGAGCCGTGATGAAGAATAGTTATGTCATTGCAGAATTCTTCTATTACGGGCATCTGATGGCAGGACATTATGATAAATTTTTTCTTTTCGATCTGCTCGTGGATAACGCTCTTGAACAAATCGGCGTTTACGGGATCGAGTCCGCTGAGAGGCTCGTCAAGTATCAGCAGTTCTGGGTCGGAGATAAGCGCCGCTACCATCTGCACCTTCTGCTGATTTCCCTTTGAGAGCTGTTCGGCTCTTTTATCTTCATAACCGTTAAGCTCAAGCCTTCTGAACCAGTACTTCATGGATTTTTCTATCTCGTCTTTCTGCATACCTCTGAGCTTTGCGAAATAACGGAGCTGTTCGTTTATCTTGTATTTGGGATAAAGGCCTCTCTCCTCTGCGAGATAACCCACCTTTTCGGTTACGGGAGACAGGGCTTTGCCGTGCCACAATACCTCACCGCTGTTGCGGCTGAGCATACCGAGTATTATACGGATGGCGGTAGTCTTTCCGGCTCCGTTGGTACCGAGAAGCGCATAAACGCCAGGCTCGGACAGCGTAAAGCTGAGTGGATGTAAAGCGGTGAACGCACCGTATTGTTTGGATATTTCCTTTACTTCGAGTGACATATTTCTCCTTTCGGCACAACGGTAGCTATTTCATATCGATCTCCGGTGTGTCTTTTTTTTATTATAGCACATTTTTTCGGATAGTACAACCGATAAGCAAACTGTTTATGTGTTATATTAACAGTATAACCACTTTTATTCCATTTGTCAATACCATTTTTGAAAAAAAGTGCAAAATCCTTAATTTTTATAAAAAACTGCCGATATATAATATAAGACGATGTCGCAAAATACCGTTTACGGTTTTATTTTCGGGAAAGGAAGATCAATATGGAAATAGCAAAAGTAGCCGAACAGGCAGCAGTAACAGCTCAGACAGCACCAAAGAGCACTGTTGAGACAGTAACAGAAAAAACAAAAAGCACACTTGCTACTGATAATGCGGATAAATATGTAAAGAGTGAAGAGACCTTCACACCGGCTTATACAAAGAAGTCTGCTCAGAAAAAAGAGGTTGACAATTCAGATAAGACAGAATTTACAAAGACTGTGGCACAGACTAAGGCTGACCATCTTGCAAGTGTTGTTGATACGCTGATATCTCATCAGGCGTCAAAGTATACATATAATACAAAGCAGATAGAGCTTTCCGACGAGCTTAAGAGCCAGATAGAAGAAGCTACGGGTAAGAAAATCGAAGAAGAGAACACCGAGAGCGAAGACTATTGGGGCGCAGAAGCAACCGCAAAGCGTATATTCGATTTTGCAAAGAGTCTTGCAGGCGACGACAGCAAGTATGCAGATACTCTCAAAGATGCTTTCATAAAGGGCTTCGGACTTGCAGAAAAATCATACGGCGGAAAAGACAAACTGCCTAAGGTATGCTATGAGACATACGATAAAGTTATCGATATGTTTGACAGCTGGGGCAAGGACAGCGACTCAAAGACCGATGAGGATACATCGGCAAAAGTAGAGGAGAGCAAGCAGTCAGAGGCTTCGGCTCAGTAAGACGGAATAAACAAAAACTAAGAAGGGGCAGCCGCAGGTGTTATTAGCACTTGCAGTTACCCCTTCTTTTTACATCTGGAACGATTCTATCATCGTTCCTACAGCCTTTATCGCCTTGCCTGTTGCTTTTTTAACTACATGAGTCTTAGAGGAGGTCATCGCTTTTGCGGCGGCAAAGGCAATCCCGCCGGCAACCATTGCGGCTGCCGCACATTTCATATTCTGAGAAGCTTTTTTACTCATTTTGTTTTTCCTTTCAACCACAGCCATTTTCGGCTCAATATTATGTTGCTCTTAAGATGCGGTTTTATAGCTTGAAAAATAATACGAGAAAATTTTCATATTATTCCTGAAATTTATTTTGCCGTGACCTGCTTTGATTAATATGCGGTTAATATGACAGGATATACTATAATATATAAACGCATACGGCAAAAACGACAAATTTGAAAAATATATCTTGACATCGGCGGCACATTAAGGTATAATATTAAATTGCATAGGCGTAAGACAGGCACATATCGGTGCCGAGTAACGATAGGAGGAAGAAAAAAGATGAAAAGAACATACCAGCCTAAGAAGCTTCAGAGACAGAAAGAACACGGCTTCAGAAAAAGAATGTCTACAAGAAACGGACGCAAGGTTCTTGCAAGAAGACGCGCAAAGGGCAGAAAGCACTTAAGCTACTGATAGCTGTTAATGAACGAGTACGCCAAGAAATATGTATGCATAAAGAAGGACAGAGAGTTCAAGTGGCTGTTCAATAAAGGCGACTGTATAGTCACCGATGCATTCATATGCTACGCAAGGGAAAGCAAAAGGCGGGTAAACCGCATAGGAATCGTAACAGGCAAGAAGGTCGGAAACGCTGTAAAGCGCAGCCGTGCCAGAAGAGTCATAAGGGAAGCGTTCCGCCTTATTGATCCCATGCTTCGTGAAAGAACACAGAAAAGATTCGACTTTATTTTCGTGGCAAGGGCGAAAACGCCCGGTCTTAAATCAACAAAGCTGTATACGCTGATGGTGAACAAGATCCTGCGTAAATATGCCGGGCAGGAAAACAACACTTCTGCCGAAACGCAAACAAAATGAAATATATACTTTTGTTTTTCGTAAAGATATACAGAATGACTTTGTCAAAATGGCTGCCGCGCTGTTGCCGGTTTACACCGAGCTGTTCGGAATATGCGATGATCGCTCTCCGTAGGTTTGGTGCGGTAAAGGGCGGCTATTTGACTATACGGAGAATTATCAGATGCAATCCTTTTTCTGAGGGCGGCTATGACCATGTTCCCGAACAATTTTATTTTTTTAAGAAGAACAGACCGTAAAAAAGCGGCAACGGATTCAGGAGGGTGATTTCCATAGATTTCTTATATAGCGTTATCGGTACGCCTCTGGGCTATATCATGTGGCCCATATATCTTCTTTTACAGAATTTCGGCTGGGCGATACTGATATTTACCGTAATAGTCAAGCTGGCAATGCTGCCGCTTCAGATAAAGCAGCAGAAGAATATGGCATATTCTCAGATGTTTGCTCCCAAGGTAAAGGAGATACAGCAGAAATACCGCAACAACCGTGACAAACAGGCAGAAGAGATGCAGAAGCTTCAGGCACAGGGCTATAACCCTACAGGCGGATGCGGTCCTCTTGTGCTTACTATGCTGATACTCTTCGGCGTCATTGATGTTGTATATAAGCCCATGACGCACATGGAGCATCTCAGCTCGTCGGATATCTCTTCCGTTATCAGCGTCGCTCAGCAGACCGAATATGCAAAGATATTCCTTAACGAATACAATGC
>JAEDNF010000099.1 GCA_016302655.1 Oscillospiraceae bacterium
TGAAAGATATGATATGCATATCAAAAAGACCGATCACTATATAATAATCCGCAATAAGAATAACGATGAAGTATCAATATTCGACACAAAGACCGAAGAAAAGGTGCTGACCATTGAAGCCTGCGATTATTTATCGCCGGTATTTGAAGGGGTTGTTCTGTATCGTGACAGCAGTACGTACCATCTTCTCTATCTTAATACGGGAAAAGAATATACAAGCACCGGCAGGCCTCTGATATACGGCGCAAATTATTATGCTTCGCAGGGTGAGTACCCCATTATATGTACTTATTACGAGTCGGGAACATACGAAGCACGGGTATATTCCATCGACAGCGATATGAATGCAGAGTATATATGCAGTTATTACCGTGAAAATGATGAAACTATGTGGCTTGCAGACAATAACAGGATACTCGTAAAGGACAAATATTTCTATGATAAGAACACCATGACCGTAACGCTTATAAATCTGAAAAGCGGCAAGCAGTCAGTATTTGAAAATGCTATAGAAATCAACGACCCCGACGAAGAAGGTCTAATCTTGACTATACAGGATGAGTCCGACGAAAATGCCTGCCATGTGTATCAAATCAGCACAGACCTTGAAACAATAACAGAAGAATAAATTAAGGGAGATAAAATGAGCAAGTTATGCCCTTCGTGCAAGCGTGAGATACCTGACAGCGAGCAGTTCTGCCCGTTCTGTGCCGCTTTTGCCGGAGAAAAAGAAGATAAAAATAAAAAAAGCCGTCTAAAAGCTATAATAGGCAGTGCCGCAGGCGTTGCAGTACTGGGTACTGTTGCCGCTTTGGTATTTGCTTTTGATGTGTTCGGGCTGTTCGGCGAGAAAGTAGAAGAAGCCTTACCCGGTACGGGCGACAAGCTGTTCAATATGTCGCTCTCTCCTGCAAAAAGCGGCGATAAGTGGGGATATATAGACGAAAACGGAGAATTTGTGATAAAGCCGCAGTTTACAGCCGCATATCCGTTTGACGACAAAACTAACGGCACTGCGGCAGTAAGCAACGAAAACGGCTTCGGCTATATCGATGATAAGGGTGCTTATACCGTTTCGCCTCAGTTCTCATTCGCTCAAGATTTTGCCCAAAACGGACTTTCCGCTGTTACTGACAGCGACGGTAAAATGCAGTTCGTTGACGCTAAGGGAAGGGCGGCATTCGGCGGCAAACGCTTCACCTATGCAAAGAATTTTGAAGAGAACTCGGTATACACCTACGCATACTGCGAGCTGACAACCACCGCCGCCGCTGACGACGGACATATTTACAATGTTCCATGTAATGAATACTATCTTCTGTCAAACGACGGAAACACCGTTATTACGATAAACAACGGAATAAGTATAGAGCAGGTGTTCGGCGACAAATTTACGGGCTCGATGCGTGAAACCGACATAAACAAGGACAGCAACGAATTTTCAAAAAAGACCTACGCTGTTTACAACTCCGAGTCCCAAAAGCTTACGGAATATTATGACAGGATATTCGTTACAGATGAATATGTACTGCTGTGCCGTACCGATAACGAGTACGGAATATTCAGCGTGACGGTATGCGACAAAGAGCTTAATGTAAAAGCTGACGGCTATTACTGCGACCGTGACCCTGTCTTCGCTTCATACGGCCTTGTCCTGATTAAAAAAGACAACGGCAGAATGAGAAAGGTGTTGCTTGACAGTAAGCTATCTGAGGTTTACACAGAAACCGACGGTACTACAGTAATAAGCGGCTTTGACAACAGCAAAACAGCGTGCGTATACGATAACGGCAAATACTGCGGATACAATGAAAACGGCAGACTGTTCGAGTGTGATTATCCTTTCACCTCGTTCAACTGCGGTCTGGCTCCGTTTTATTGCAAAGGCAAGATAGGATACATCAACACCGAGGGCAATGTAGTTATCGAGGCGCAGTATGATGGTGCTTCGGAGTTCTATGCCGACGGGTATGCGTATGTATTCAAAGACGGTGCATATTCCGTCATAGATATGACCGGCAAGGATATAGCCTCACAGCTCGGCTTTGCTCCCACAAAGCTGATACATAACGGCACCTGCCATAAATGGTACATACCCACCGACTTTGACTCGGCGGAATATTTTGGCAATGCCGTGAACTTCGGATATATACCGCTGTGTACAGCAGCAGATACAAGCGTAACAGGATACGGCGCACTTCCCGTACTGTATGATATAGACAGCAAAGAGGAGCTTAAAGAGGGCGCACAGGTTGTGCGTAATTTCGGTAGCTTTGAAGACGGATATGCGTTGCTCTACAAAAACGGATATTATATAGCCGATTCAGCAGGTAATGTAATGCCGATTCCCTCCGACAGTTCATACTCAATGTATGTTATGAAATGCGGTAGCGAATACTTCTTTGCATCGGCGCAAAGCGATGATAGAACGCTTGTATTCAAAGATGTCAACAGCATCGGGTTTACAGTAAAAAGCGAACAGGTGATAACAAGCACCGCAGACGGATTGATAATTACCAAAAGCAACGAATTATTCGACACCGCCTCACAGAAGATGAAGAACATATATAAGCTCTACAGAGACGATATGCAAAGCACGCTTGATATATTGTCTGACGGTACTTTGCATATAAACAGCGCCTCCAAGGGCAGCTTGCTTATAATATACAGCAACTATAAATCTGTCGATTGGGTAAATGTCGATATGATAATTGACATAAACAACGGAGAAGTGCTGTTCAGCGGCGACGGCAACGGAAATATAACGCTGTGGGATAACGGATTTTTCTGCGTGGAAACATACACAGACAACAATCCCTGCTACTTTACTCCAACGGGAAAGCGAATAGGCAGTTTTCTTAAAGCATGGGCATACGATGACAAACTGCTATGCTATAAAAGCGCAGGCGAATATGAGCTTTATGACCGCTACGGCGCATTGCTCGGCAAATATGAGTACGCCTGCATGAGCCCCGACTCGCAGTATATAGTTATAAGCCGTGACGGCAAGTATGTATGCCTTGACAGAAGGATGCACGAGGTTTTCTCATCCGAGCTTTCATTCACTCCGCCGGTAAACGGATATGCAGCATACGCCGATACCTCATCGGGCAAGATAGGATATCTTGATATGAACGGCGATATCGCTATCCCTGCCTTTGCAAAATATGCTATGGATTTTTCGTCCGACGGCTATGTCAGAGTGACCGAAGAGAGCGATTACAACGTGCTTTTCAGCGGAATGGCAGAAGAAACGCTCTATGACACAAGCGGAAATAAAGTGATATCTGTAAAAGAGCTGTCTTTCTATAATAACACTTTCCCGTACAAGACGGAGTATTACAAGACAATGCACTCCTTCGCAAACGGATATCAGTATTTTGTAAACAAGTGCCGCAATACGCCCGATATGACTCTTGACACGGCACAGGACAAAATAGAAGCAACAGGCATTGTGCCTTACACTTTTTACCTTGATGCAGCGGGCAATACTCCGCAGCAATTTTTAGAGCTGTGGAGCGACTACCGTGCACAGCTGCTTGAAGACATAATACTGCTCGATGACGGAACACCTGCGCTGGTGGTACATGTTCCTATGTTACATTCGATATCCGATGACGGTGAAAGCGAGATAATTACAGAGTCAAAATACCTCTATTGCGGTCTTGACGGGAAGATAATTAAAGAAGAGGCGGTTGAGGAAGAGGTAATTATAAGGGAGTGATATATATTCGGAAGAATCTAAGATGATGGATTCAGCGTTTTTGTAAGGGATTCGGTTCAGAGTCCCGAATCCCACTTGGAATAGGGTGGAACTATTCTAAAGCGTTTTTTAAATAAACAATAAGCTGTTAATGAGTAGATTACACAAAAACAGCTTTAAAAAAATTGAATTTTCTGTAATTTGAAGAGGAGATAGTAACAAAACTATATAGAGGATTGCTTCATGTTACTTCTTTTTTCTCGGATATAGAACAATAAAGAATTACTTATACCAATGACGCTACCTCTTTTGCCACATGCCAAAACATTACTGGGGGAATAGCATTACCTAAAGCACGATATTGAGCCGACTCTGTCCCAATAAGCAAAAAACTTTCCGGAAAAGACTGAATTCTCGCAACTTCACGAGGCGTAAATCGTCTATACCTTCCGTCAACCAACAATACTGGGTCTGTGCTGTTTAATGATACTTTTGCAAGATGAGATCCGACAGTATTACAAGGCTTCCTTATATCTTGAGCTCGTCCTTTATTCATTATCTCTCTATTTTTCATCATACCTTGTACAGCTCTTTCGCTGAAATAATACTTTTCGGCAACAACCGTATCAATAACCTTTTCCAAAGGAATGTAGTTTTCCTCAGAATTGATAGGGCTATCTGGAAACCTGAATTTTATATTCAAATCTTTTCTAAAGCCAACTATAATGACACGCTCTCTTTTCTGAGGAACACCGTAATTTACAGAGTTGAGTATGCTGTAAGTGACATCATATCCGCTCTTTTCGAATTCTTCAATTATAAGGGGGAATGCTTCTTTTTTATTTGCAGAAATAATGCCTTTTACATTTTCGGCAATGAAACACATAGGCTGTTTTTCACGCAGAATACGGCACATTTCAAAAAATAATTTCCCCCTATCGTCTTTAATACCCAGTCGTTTAGGGTTCTGGGCTACAATAGAGAATGACTGGCAAGGAAAACCCCCTGTGAGTATATCAAAATCAGGAATCTCCGATGATTTCACTTCTCTAATATCCCGATTATCAGGTTTAATGCCGAAATTTTCTTCAAACAATTTACAAGCATTATCGTCTATGTCATTGGCATACACGATTTCCATATCATTGCTGGGATAGTATTTGTCCAAAAAGGTGAAATCACCAAGTAATCCTACATCTGTGCCACCACAGCCGCAGAAAAGAGAGGCAACTTTTAATCTGCCCATGTTAACAACTCCTCAAAATTACCAACTTCAGCTTTGTTAGTGCTAAATGTTATGTCTGCACCGTCTTTCGGTATCATATCAATTAAATCCTTTTTGTAAAGTCCAACAGGGTCTTGTATTAAAAACAGTTTCTTCTCGGCTTTGCTTATCATTAAACGGTAAACAAAGTAACGGTCTCTCATTGTGTTGGCGGTGCTCCACTCATTTGGAGTGAGATGAACCTTATTAAAATGCAATGGCTTGGAACTGATTGTTGTCTTTACTTCAATATAACGTTTACGTTCGTCAAGTTCGACGGATTGAATGTCATATCCAACCGCAAATTGAGTAGGTATACGCTTAATTAGATGAATTAAGTCTGAACGTCCACCAATCTTTACACGCTGACACTCGTGTGAATGAACAAGACTTTCTCCCATATCACCAATATCCTTAGTTTTTAAGGAATCTGTGTTCTCAAGAGCCTTATCATAAAGAGCATAGCTTTGCTTCTTGAGTTTTTCATATTCATCAGCATCGTTTGCAATAAACGCAAGCAAGTCTGTTTCAAAGTCTGTTTCGGCGATATCACGATTAACAAATTTAAACCAGTCGTCGTAATATGCTTTAATTTCTTCGTATGTAGCAGCTCTGTTTGTTATAAATCCATCATATTGATTAAACCATTCGGTTGAGTTTATAAATTTCAACACAGCTTCGGTTTCAAGTGTATTTATGTAGAAATTCTTTCCGCCATATACAACAAGAAGGTTAGCGATTTCCATATAATCAAGAATATCGCCTGCATATCTGATAACATCGCCTGTTTCGTCGTATTCAACCTTATTTTCTCTGTTCTCAGTAATGCGCTTCCAGACTTCTTCAGGTGCTTGATTATCCCTTGTACATCTGAGATCGTTGAAAATGCAATGACAAGCTTCTGCCTTTGTAATATACTGACGTGCGCCTGTGCTATCTTCGGCATATTTTAGAACGGAGAGAATGTATTGTGCAGGTTTAAAACGAATACCGGCATTGATTTGTTTGGAAATTTCCTGTACCTTTAAATGTGCACCCGGATACTGGAAATTGTATAAATAATATTTGAAGAATTCGACTAAGTCCTGCTTCTCAGCTAACTCAACCGCTCTGCGTCCGGGCTTAGTCGTATTTCCGTCATATTCAAGAAAACCAAATAAAGAAGAAATCTCTGTACGCCAATTGTTTATAGTTTTCAGCTCTTTTACACCGTTACCGGGATATCGTCTGATTGCGTTATTAAGTTCATTTGCGAAAGCTTCCTTGTCATCAGATTTCATCTTTGATATTTCAGTTGCCATATAAACAAGAACATTCTCAACATCATTCTTGAAACGCGGTCTT
>JAEDNF010000100.1 GCA_016302655.1 Oscillospiraceae bacterium
GGGGATGGGGATATAGAATTAGTTCTATTTATAGAAATAGATACTTTTTCGACAAGCTGGAGCGCATCATTATGATGCGCTTTTTGCTTTATTGCCTTCACATCTTTTCTGTAACATGAAAATTATACCAATCGCTTAATTTGGTTGAAAAAAACAAAGAAATATGGTAAAATAAAAGAAAATGTGTAAAATAAACGATTATTTATCTATATAAAGCGCACGATGACAGATAATGCGGCGGCTTTTCGGCTGTGTACCCCCAATTTTCTGTTGTGTAAAAGTAAAGAGGTGTGTAATATGCAAGAAGAAAAGTACATAACAGTAAATTCTGACAGAAGAGAAGTAAAAATTTGCGTCGGAACAATTCTTTATATAATTATGAGAGTAAAGTATGCCGAGATTCATGTCTCAGGCGGTTCTGTTTACAATACAAGAATGACACTCAGCGAACTTGCCGGATATCTGGACGACGGCTTTTTGAAGGTGCATCGTGGTTGCATCGTGTCGGCAATGGCTATACATGATATTTCCGATAAGATCTACCTCAGTAACGGCGAGGCACTTGAATACGCACAGCGAAAGAAAAGTGAGATTGTTGAGCAGTTTCGGATAATACAGAAAAGCATAATAAGTTCTTTCGGCGGATTAGACATTCCTTCAACGCCTGAGGAATACAACAGGCATTTCAGCAGCTTTGACAATATACCGTTTGCGTTTACCGATATTGAGATGATATTCAACGATGAAAGACACGCTGTCGACTGGATCTTCCGATACGGCAACCCTGCGCTCGCACGGCTTGAAAAGACACCGCTTGAAAAGCTTATCGGCAGTTCATTCGGCAGTCTGTTTCCCAATATGGATTCAAAGTGGTTACGAAGCTATGAGCGTGCTACGCTTTACGGTGAAACTCTGGAGATCATCGACTACAGCCCTGAAATAGATACTTATTTAAAGGTTATATGTTTCCCGACCTTCAAAGGTCATTGCGGTTGTATACTGTTTGATATATCCGAGATAAAATTCACCAAAAACAGCTCTGACGCCGAAAAAGCGCTTATGCTTTATTTCGGTAATCTGCCGAAATAATGTTTCGTAAAATAATAAATACCGCACATTATGACTGTTCCGCTAAATACGGAAAACAGCATAAGTGCGGCTTATTTTTGCCGCTTTTTTACATTTTTATGTCATTTCATACCGTTTCAGTGTCAATTCGCACCATTTCTATTGACAAACATAAGAAATAAATCTAAAATAAATCTAAATATAATTTCTTGATTACACTAAAGGTGTTCTGTACTTCAAAGGGATTATGGAGTAACTAAGGAGGCAATATGAAGAAAATTGTAAAAAGGCTTGGAGCTGTTTTTTCGGCGTTGGCGGTGGCAGCGACTGCGATAATTATCGGCACATCGGGTATTACTGCCGGTGCGGCAAGCACCGCCCCCACCGTAACTGCTTTCGCAACTAAAAATCAGCTGATGACGGTATTTGACCTTGACGGCAATAACGATACCGTAGGACTGATCTATTTTGGCAATATGGATTACACTACTAATATTATGATGACTTGGTATATAGCCGGCAAAGATAACGGCATATCGGGAGACAATGTGATATTGTTTGCAAAATCCTATTTAAGCCCGATCTCTTATTCATACTCTATAAGCGGTTGGAATTGGCATGATGCCGCTGAGAGCAACTTTTATACAGAAGATAATGTTTTTACTTCTACAGAGAAAAGTCTGATAAATACCACAAGGATAGATTCCTCAAATGACAGAGGGCTGTATTCGCTTAAAGGAACATATGGCGGTAATACAATTTATGCAGGCACAAACAATAATGTAAAAGTTCATCTCCCTTCTTACCCCGGCGGCGAGTGTTGGCTTCGCACAGAATACGATAGCAACAACCAATTGTGCGTAAGGTCAAGCGGTACGACCGTTGACAAGGAGAAAAAGGACGTCGGATTACATATGCGTTCAGCGGTTAATATTAATCTGACAAATGTTCTTTTTGCTTCTTCGGCAAGGACAGATTCATCCGCTGTCAAATACGAAAAAACAAATGCTACTAACGGTATGATCTTGCGACTGGATGGCAGTGACAAAAAAATCGGTACCGTAAAATACTATGATGTTAACGGTTATCAGGGAGTAGCGGCATACAAGGACGAGAATGCAACGGGAGATGTATCGCTCGTTATTCAGGGTAATGACGGAACAAACGACTGGTACTACAGCGCACCTGTTAACGATTATACCGGTGTTATGGTCGAGGATATCGAAAGCGCACTCGGTATTTCGGGCATTTCTCTTGATAAGTGCAAGATATGGCTTGAAACGACCTCAGGCAGAGTAGCTTATGCTACCGGTTTTGCAAGCAAAGTACAAAGCATTACTACTTTAAATAGTGTAGCGTTTAATATCGACGCTCCTGTTGGAGGCAGTGCTCTTGATACGACCGCAGAGATAAATAAAAGCTTAAACGGATTTACTTATGGCATATCCGATATAACATGGAGTCCTGCCGATACAAGCGCATGTTATAATACGGCATATACCGCAAGCGTTACGGTAAAGCCGCATATAGGATATTCTTTCAGTTCTTCTGTTACCGCAAGGGTAAATACAATCAGCTCAAATAACGGTACGGTTACAAAGAACAGCGACGGAACGATAACGGTAAAATATACATTCGGCAAAACCGCTTACGGCAATCCGCAGGCAAGCGATTTCACTTTTACTCCGCCGTCAAATCTCGTATATAACGGTTCGGCAAAGACCGCAACAGTAACTTCAAGCGCAAGGGGCATGGGCGCAGTTACCGCCATAAAGTACTATAAGAACGGCACAAGGCTCAGCTCAGCGCCTGTAGATGTAGGCGAATATACGGTAAAAATCGATGTTGCCAGGGGTAATAACTATAATTCCGCTTCAGATGTTACATCAAGCGAATGGAAGTTTACTATCTCAAAGGCTGCACCTGCTGCAAGCAACTTTACTTTCACACCGTCTGCCGGTCTTGTCTATGACGGCACACAGAAGTCTGCCGAAGTGAAAATAAAGTCCGGCATAACGGGCATGGGTAATATTACAGCTGTAAAATACCTTAAAGACGGTGAGAGTACAGCGACAACTACAGCACCCAAAGACGCAGGAACTTATTCGGTGCTTATTGATGTATCAGACGGAAGCAACTATGCGTCCGTTACCGGTCTTACATCAAGCAACTGGAAATTCACAATAGAAAAAGCTGTACCCACTTCTGACGATTTCATATTCACACCGCCTTCAAACCTTGTTTATGACGGTAGCAGAAAAAACGCAAGAGTAACATTAAAATCCGGCTTATCGGGTTTGGGCGGTATGACATACAGATATTACTGGGTGAACGCAGGCTATAACGGTGCTGTTGCACCCGGTCCGGCATATACATATATAGTAAAAATCAGTTTTTCAGAAGGCGAAAATTTCACTTCTGCAACCGATGTTACTTCAGAAGACTGGACTTTTACCATAACAAGAGCTACTACTACAGTAGACAAATTTACATTCACACCGCCTTCAAACCTTGTTTATGACGGCACCCCAAAGGTTGCTACGGTAAGTGTTAACAGCGGTGTATCCTGGATGGGTGATGTTACTGTAAAATATTACGGCTCTGACGGCGCACAGCTTTCTTCCGCTCCGACAGATGTCGGTTCTTATACCGTGAAGATAGATGTTGCGCAAGGCGGAAATTACTCCGCCGCAAGCGATCTTTGTCTTGACAGCTGGAAGTTTGATATAACTGCGGCTACGCCTTCGACAAACCATTTTAACTTCACACCGCCCGAAAACCTTGTCTATGACGACAGTGCAAAGCCTGCCGCAGTTGAGCTGAAACAGGGCTTAAGCGGTATGGGCAGCTTTACCGTAAAGTATTACAAGGACGGCAGCTCGGAGTATACCACAGAGGCTCCTGTATCGCCCGGTACATACACAGTAAAGTTAGATATTTTAGCAGGAACAAATTTCACCTCATACAGCAATCTGACATCAGCTGCTTGGAAATATACTGTAGCTCCCGCAGTTCCCACAGCGGATGACTTTACTTTCACGCCGCCGTCAGACCTTATAGCTAACGGCAGTGAAAAGGCGGCAACGGTAACCAAAAAGTCCGAAATAAAGGGAATGGGCGAATTTACCGTAAAATATTACGATAAAGACGGCAATTTGCTTTCTTCTGCGCCGACAAATCCCGGTACTTATACAGTTAAGATTGATATTGCAACCGGCACAAACTATACATCTGCAACAGCCATTTCGGACAACTGGGGATTTATCGTATCGGATGTTACCGAAAGCGATGACTTTACTTTCACACCGCCCTCAAGTCTTGTCTATGACGGCACGGTAAAGGAAGCTTTAGTAAACGTAAAATCGGGCATAACCGGCATGGGCGAATTCAGCGTTAACTATTATGACGCAAACGGCACAAAGCTTTCTTCCGCACCGATAAACACAGGCTCTTACACAGTAAAAATAGATGTTGAGGCTACGGCATATTATACCGCCGCACAGGAACTCACGGCAACCGAATGGAGCTTTACGATAACAAAGGCTACTCCTGCGTTTGATGATTTTATCTTTACAACCGATGAAAATCTTGTCTACGATGATACCGCAAAGGGCGTCACCGTAGTGCCGAAAGCCAATATTGTCGGCATCGGCGAAGTGACCGTAAAGTATTATAATGACGGAGAAGAGCTTGACTCTGCGCCTGTTTTCCCGGGAACATATACCGTAAGAATAGATGTTACGGAAGGCTCAAATTACACGGCGATAGACGGCCTTACAACACTTAGTTGGAAGTATTCAATAGCGGATATTGTTTCATCTACTTATTTTACTTTTGTCAAGCCGACCGACCTTGCCTATGACGGCAATGAAAAGCAGGCTGTGGTAAAAGCAAAATCGGGTATAACCGGTATGGGCGCAATAACCGTTAAATATTACGACGCTGACGGCGAACAGCTTTCTTCTGCTCCCGTTTTACCCGGCACTTATTATGTGAAGATAGATGTTTCGGCAGGAAGAAAATATGCCGCCGCAACGGATATCACTTCCGACGGCTGGAAATTTACCATAACTAAAGGCAACCTCACCGCAGAGGGAACAGGAAAGGCGAGCGGCAAATACGGCGATACGCTGGGCGACCTTGTTGTGAGCGGTCTTACCGTAAAGTTCGGCACGACCGTGATCGAGGGCGAGTGGTCGCTTACAGGCAGTACGATAGTGAATGTAGGCGATACAGGCAGATACACTGCGACATTTGCTCCACAGGAAAACCCGGAATATTACAACCCTCTTACCGTTGATGTAGAGCTTGATATTGCAAAAGCGGACGCTCCCGAAGTGTCGGACGCTTCTGTAAATTATAACTGGGCGGTTGTCGGCGAAAAATCCGTTTCGATAGAGGGACTGCCGTCGGATATGGGTACTTTAGGTACACCTGACTTTGATATAACCGATACAGACGGTATCCTCACCGCAGATTCGGCTCGCTTTGCCGAAGGCAAGGTCTACTTCACTCTTGATACGAATACAAAGGCAAATATCGGCTCGACTGCAACTATTGATGTTACGCTTCCTACGCAGAATTACAGCGATATAACCTTTAAAGTTACAATTAATATTGTAGCAAAGAAGAATCAGAACGCTCCGTCTGCCTGTGAGCTTTCGCTTGCACTTCAGAGCAACGGTACATACACGGCAACAATTTCCGCTGTTGAGGGCGCAGAGTATAAGTTTAACGACGGTGAATGGGGTACTGAAAACACCCTCACCGCAATTGAGCATACTGCGACAGTCACAGCGTATATACGCATGGCAGAAACCGCAGAATATAACGAAAGTGAAGCGGTATCGGCAAGCAGGACATTAACTCATATTTACTCGGATGAATGGACTGTTGATTTAAAGCCTACCTGTACCGCATGGGGCAGTAAGTCACACCATTGCACTATCTGCGGAGATAAGACCGATATTACGGTTATCCCCGTTATAAGTCACAGCTACGGCAACTGGATATTAGACAACGCGGCTACTTGCACCGAAGACGGCTCAAGACACAGAACCTGCTCTGTCTGCGATAAAACCGTATCACAGGTAATATCCGCAACAGGCCACAGCTACTCTAAGGAGTGGACTGTAGATATAGAGCCTACTTGTACCGAAAACG
>JAEDNF010000101.1 GCA_016302655.1 Oscillospiraceae bacterium
GGCACGGATGCCGCACCACAGAGCGTTCACAAAGGTTTAGGGGATGGGGATAGAGAAATTACGCTATTTTATTAAAATACAGACTTTTTCAACAAACTGAGCGGAAGGCGCACACCTTCCGCTGTATTTGATGAAAACTTATTTATCCTCTTTGCCCTTTCTGAACACAAACAGCTTGCTGAAAACATAATTCAGTACAAGCACCACGATGTTCGAGAACACCTTTGCACAGAATTCGTAGAATCCGTTGTGAATATTCGGCAGATTCACAAGCAGGAACATAAGAATAAGGTCTACAAACAGCGTGAGCAGTCTTGCCCCATAGAATGACAGAGCCTGGACTATATTCTTTGCAAAGCCGCTGACTTTGCTCTTGAATACCCATATCCTGTTTGTGATATATGCAAAAGTGACCGATACCACCCACGATATTATGTTCGGAAGCACGGTTGACGAGTCGCCGCCGCTGAAGTTAAGGCGGTATGTCCATTTAAGCAGTTCCGGCACGCTTTCTTCGTTTGGGAAAATACAGCGCACAATAAAATATGTCACTATAGAAACAAGAGTAGTAAGCGCTCCGAATATGACATACATAATTATCTCGCGGTATCTTGTGAACAGCTCTTTCCACTGCGACGGATGCAGTGCCATTTTTATTATCTCTTTGATCTTATCCAAGATTATTCATCCGCCGTTTCGTCATAGTCGGCGTCAATATCATCGCCGTGAGCGTCAAAACCGTCATGGTCGTGAAGATTTGCGCCTACCATATCTCTGCCTCTTACCATATACTTGTCACGCTCAAGCTTGACCGCCTCGTCAAGCAGTTTCTTTACCTGCCTGGGCTTCTTTACCGAAACAAGCTCCTTGTTCGGAGTGTCGCAGTCTCTTGAAGTCACAACGATAGTACCGCATCCGACCATTCTCTGTCCTACAGAAAATTTCATTGTCTTGTCAACTATCTTGTACAGGTCGATCTCATCTTCTTTTATGTTAAGAAAGCCTATCTTTGTGTAAAGTACCGTAGTAGTAAGGATATAGCGTGTGAATGATATCGGGAGTCCCATTATGCACTTTTTGCCTGTCCAGATAACATCGCCGTAGTCACGGCGGAGCTTTTTCATGTTTGCCATTTTTTCCACCTTTCTTTTACCAGAGCCTGTTCTCGTGGGGACAGCGGTTATGCTTGTAGGCGGCACGCACCTCTGCAAAACAACCGCATTTGCTGCACATACCGTTTATCAGGCAGTCGCATTGTTCGCACGCTTCAAGTCTCTTTCGGTAAAGTGTTTCTTCTGTTTTCTTTTCTTTTGGGATAAGCTGTATATATTCTCTCACATTTTGGAACGCTTCTTCGCTCATCTTACTGAGCAGGCACTTTTTGCAGATCATGAGAGAATTATCTCTGCCGCACTGCAGGGCGGCAGTGTGAATCTGATACCTCTGTCCGTCTTTGTAACTTCGGAAAAGTCGGAAATCTTAACGGCGTCGGGTTTGTCAAAGGTGTTGTGAGCGTCCGCCTTGCCTGTGAGAATGCGAGCCTTAGCACTGCTAAAGTCAAAGCCGCAGATATCCGTGTCAACACTCACACTTTCGGTAAGCGAGCAGTTGGACAAGGTGAGCGTCATTTCGTTCTTATCGTTTACCGATACGCTCTGCGAGATTACGGGCAGATCGTAGCCGTCCTGCCTTATATCGTCAATACTGCTGTAGCACAGCTTTGCGCCCTGGTGATTCTTATACAGGTCAAAGATGTGGTAAGTCGGAGTAAGCACCATTCTTTCGCCCTCGGTAAGGATCAGCGACTGGAGTACATTTACCGCCTGAGCAAGATTTGCCATAGCAACTCTGTTGCTGTGAGCGTTGAAAATGTTCAGATTTATGGAAGCGACCATTGCGTCACGCATGGTGTTCTGCTGGAACAAGAAGCCGGGATTTGTGCCTTCTTCAACATTATACCATGTTCCCCACTCATCTACAATAAGTTTTATCTTGTTTTCGGGATCATAGACATTCATTATATCGCTGTGGCGCTTTATAAGCGTGTCCATATACCGTGTCTTTTCAAGCGTCTTGTAATATTCGTCGTCTGTAAAGCCCGTTGCGTTGCCTTTATCCTCCCAGTTGCCCGAAGGAACGGTGTAATAGTGAAGGCTTATGGCGTTTGCGTGCCAGGGCTTTATCTTTTCCATTATGACTTTAGTCCAGTTGTAATCGTCGGCATTCGGACCGCAGGCTACCTTGTACAGCTGATTTCCGTCATAGTTTCTGCAGTAGGTCTGGTACTGCCTGTAAAGCTCCGAGTAAAACTCAGGAGTCATATTTCCTCCGCAGCCCCAGCTCTCGTTGCCTATGCCGAGATATTTCAGCTTCCAGGGCTTTTCTCTGCCGTTTTTGCGCCTGAGCTCAGCCATGGGCGACACACCGCCGAAGGTGATATATTCTATCCATTCCGACAGCTCTTTTACACTTCCCGAGCCGAGATTTCCTGCAAGGTACGGTTCACAGCCGATAAGCTCGCACAGGTCGAAGAACTCATGAGTACCGAAGCTGTTGTCTTCGGTAACACCGCCCCAATGGGTATTTATCATCTTTTTGCGCTGAGATTTTTCACCGATTCCGTCTTTCCAGTGATACTCATCGGCAAAACAGCCGCCCGGCCAGCGCAGGACAGGCATTTTAATGTTCTTGAAAGCGTCAACGATGTCGTTTCTTATACCTTTGGTGTTAGGTATTGTGCTGTCTTCCCCGACATAAATGCCGTTATAGATACATCTGCCGAGATGCTCGGAAAAGTGACCGTATATCTCGGGATTAATGCGGCTTTTGATGTCACGGGCGTTTATATACATTTTAGCGTTCATAGCGTAGCCCTCTCGGAATGTTTTTTTGTACGGAGCATATTGCCGTATATTGTAATTCTACCACATCGGCGGCGGTTTGGCAATAACTTTTTGCGTTAATTAAAACAAATTGGCTGTACCGTCTTGTTGACACGGCAGGCGCAAAGCTATATAATATTATCATAAAGAAAAGAGGATAACTATGAAATATAAAGCACTTATTTTTGACCTTGACGGAACGCTTCTTAATACCATTGACGACCTTGCCGACAGCGCAAATCACATTCTCGGTCAGCTCGGCTTTCCTACGCACAGCACAGACAAGTATAAATATTTTGTCGGAAACGGCATACCGAAGCTTATCGAACGCTGTCTTCCCGCCGACAGACAGGACTGCAAGGAGAAGGCGCTGCGGATGTTTTTGGAGTATTATTCTCTGCACAGCGAGGATAAAACGGCGGCTTATGACGGCATCCCCGAACTTTTGTCAGTGGCAAAGCAGAAAGGCTTAAAGCTCGGCGTAATAACCAACAAGGCGCACAGTATAGCACAGCAGGTCGTACCGCACTTTTTAGGCGATGGCGTGTTTGATTATATAAGAGGTCTTGACGAAACTATAAAGGCAAAGCCATGTCCAAACGGAGCTCTCGATGTAGCGGACAAGCTCGGCGTAAAGCCCGACGAGGTGCTGTACATAGGCGACAGCGGAGTGGATATGCAGACGGCTGTGAACGCAGGCTTTACTCCCTGCGGAGTGCTGTGGGGCTTTCGGACAAGAGAAGAGCTTTTAGAAAACGGAGCTGTTTATTTTGCAGAGAAGCCGTCGGATATACTGAATCTTATTAAGTGAGGTAAATATGAGAAAAAAGTATCTTGAGATAGGAAAGATAGTAGCGACGCAGGGGCTTGGCGGAGAGTTCAGAGTACAGTATTACTGCGACAGCGCAGATGTTATATGCAGCTTTGACCGTCTTTTTATGGGAAAGGACAAGACCGAATATGAAGTTGAAAAGGCTCGTCCTCACAAAACTCTTGCCGTGCTGAAACTTGCAGGTATAGATTCTGTTGAACAGGCAAAGACGGTAGTCGGCAAAATGCTGTATATTGACCGTGACGATACCGAGCTTCCCGAAGGCGTACACTTTATACAGGATATAATCGGACTCGAAGTGCGTGACGCAGACAGCGGCAGGGTATACGGAAAAGTTGCCGATATCTATCAGCACGGTGCGGCTGATGTGTATTCGCTGAAAACGCCCGAGGGCAAGGAGCTTATGTTCCCTGCGATACCCGAGGTTCTGCTTGAGACAAATATCGATGAGGGATATCTTGTGATAAGACCGCTTGAAGGCCTTTTTGACGGAGAATAAGATGATAAGGATAGATATTGCGACTTTATTTCCCGATATGTGCGAGGCGGTGCTGAGTCAGAGCATAGTCGGCAGAGGAAGGGCGGCAGGGTATATCGATATACGCTGTCATAATATCCGTGACTATGCAGGTAACAAGCATAACCGTGTTGATGACAAGCCTTACGGCGGCGGTACGGGTATGGTTATGCAGGCACAGCCGATATATGACTGTATAAGCGCCGTTAAGAGCGATATCGGCAAAGAGGCGAGAGTAATATATATGTCGCCGCAGGGAAGAGTGCTGACGCAGGATATAGTAAAGGAGCTTGCCGCAGAGGAAAATCTTATCATTCTCTGCGGACATTATGAGGGCGTTGACCAGCGTGTGCTTGATGAGCTTTGTGCCGAAGAGATATCCGTCGGCGATTATGTGCTGACGGGCGGCGAGCTTCCTGCGCTGATACTGACAGACGCTGTTGCAAGACTCCAGCAGGGAGTGCTTCCGAACAGCGACGCATACAGCATAGAGAGCCATTACAGCGGTCTGCTTGAGCATCCGCAGTATACAAGACCTGAGGTATGGCACGGCAGAGAAGTACCGCAGGTGCTTCTTACAGGCGCACATGATAGCGTTGCAAAGTGGCAAGAGGAGGCGGCGCTCGAAGTCACCCGCAAAAAGCGCCCCGATATGCTTTACGACCGCCGTGTCGGAGGCGAGCCTCTTGCACGGTATATGAAAGTATCCGTGTATAACGATGGCAGAGAGTACGATATAGTACGGTATATGAAGATGATAATGCACCGCAGGGTGCTGACAAACCGTGAGCAGAAGCTTTTAAAGAGAATGCTCCCTGTGCTTGATACTCTACCTGCACCGCCCGAAGATATACCGAAAGGCGCTGAAGTCTGGCTTGTAAGCTGCAATGCGTCACGGCATATTGAGCTGTACGCTCCGCTGTTTGATATGCTGAGAGAACACGGGATAAGCTACAGCGTTAACTGCACGGATAAGCCAAGCGGAAGCGTTATATCCGAAAATGAATATTACTGCGTTTTTGCAGACAGCGAGATAAACTGATATAAAAATATCCGCCGTATACTACCGTTATTCTGACGGTTTATCCGGCGGATGTTATTTTATTCGTTTACGAGTACCTTGACGATCTCACCTGCGTATATTTCGTGAAAATCGCCTGCCTTGTAAAAGCTGTCGATAAGCGATTTGTCTAAGAATGCTTCTGCAGTCATAGGCAGTCTGAACAGCTTTTTGCAAACAAGCACCAGCTTTGCCTGTTCAAAATAAGTGCTGTCACCGTCAAAGACGGGTGTGAGCGAGGTTTTTGCCAGTTTGTCTTCATCTCTGCCCGAGTGCGCTCCGAGATAGCTTAACTCCTTCTTGTGTCCTTCGGGGAAGAAGGATAGCGTGTACATATCCTCTTTGTCGATAAATTCTTTTGTGTATCTCTGCGGACGGACATAAACAACGGTGGTGGGCTTGTTCCATAATTCGCCGATATGCCCCCAGCTGACCGTCATAGTGTTGAAACCGTTTTCCTTGTTTCCGGCTGTGAGGAGCGCCCACTCGCCGCCTATAAGGGTAACGGGATTTACTTTGAGTTGTTCAATGGATATTTCTTTCATGGTGATCGATCCTTTCTTAAGTTGCGGATATTCTTTATACATTATATCACTTTTCTTAGAAAGTGTAAAGTGCGGTCGGGCTTTATACGGGTAAATCGGCGGTATTTATGCAAATACCGTTGCAGGTTGTCGAAAAAGTTAATTATTAAAAAATAGAGCAAGTTTTAGAACTCTAATCACTGCTAACTTTTTGCTGTTTTGTAGTGCTTCTTCAAAGATGATATCACAAACTATGAAACAAAACTTTATGTAAACCTTTAGTTTGAGGCACTATCCCAACCTACTTTCTGCGTAAGCAT
>JAEDNF010000102.1 GCA_016302655.1 Oscillospiraceae bacterium
AATATCAGCATAGGAGAATACATCACAAAGCGAAGAGTCTCGGTTGCGTCAAGAGAGATTCTTGATGGTAATTCAATAACCGATATAGCCTATAAATACGGCTACGGCTCGCCCGAGGCGTTTACAAGAGCTTTTCGGCGTATCTGGGGAATCAATCCCTCCGAGTTCAGAAAAACCTTCCGCTTTTCCGAAATATACCCTAAGATTGATCGCATTGAGTGCAAAGAGGATAAAGGAGAGATTTATATGGCAAAGAGATTTGATATTTCCGAATTATATGACAAACTTAAGGCTTCTATGGGAAACTATGTTATTGCGTTTGATACCTGCTGCCTTAGCGATATCAACAGTAATTTCGGCTCTAAAGCCGGAGATGCGGTAATAGCCGAATGTATGCGCCGTATCGATGCCACGACCGATGACACTATGATGATGTTCAGAGTCGGAGGCGATGAATTTGCGGTTGTGACCGAGTATGCAGACAGCGATTCTGCCTGTGACTTTGCAAAGCGTGTACTTTCCCATAACGGAGAAACGATCGATGCTGACGGATACGAGCTTGAAGTATCTATGAGAGCAGGCGTTTCAAAGCTGGATAATACCACCAAGAATTATAATCTGCTTTTTGAAAAAATCAACAATATTATATCCGATGATCCTGAAAAACTGAAGATAGATTGATTGTTTTTTTCTTTTCTAAGGACATAATCTGATATCACGACCGATTCTGATTTTTCGGAATCGGTTGTGTTTTTAGTAAGAAAAAAGCCCCGTGAGGAATTATTCCTCCGAGGCTTGATTATTTATGGATTCTGCGCTTTATATCCGCCGAAATCTCTGTTAAGCATATCTATTGCCTGCTGTAAAAGCTCGTCTGATATACCGCCGAATGAGCGTATCTGACGCAACGGCATACCGCCTATCATATTGCGAATCGCTTCCTCTTCAAAGTTATCACCGCCGAGAAGTCCCTTCGCTACTTTCGGAAGTAGCATATCAAGCACCGCTTTGCCTTCTTTGTAGCCTAAAAACTCATCGAATATGGTGTTTTCATCGGCAACAAAAGGAAGTTTTACATCGGTTTTATGAGTGATCTTTGCACTGAGCCTGATATCACGGGATGAGCTTCCTACCATAATATCGTAACTGCCGCAGGGAGCGTACCAGTCGCCGAGCTTTTCGTTGTAATAGCAGAATGAACGCTTGTCAAGCGTAAAAGTCACGGTTTTGCTTTCACCGGGCTCAAGAGCGACTTTCTCAAAGCCCTTAAGCTCTTTTTTGGGACGATATTCAAAACCGGTGCGGTCTGATATATAAAGCTGTACCGCTTCTTTTCCGGCACAGTTGCCGGTGTTTGTTATAACCGCACTGACTGTGAGCATATCTTCATCTTTTATTACGGTATCGGACAGCTTTAAATCCGAGTATTCAAAGGTAGTGTATGAAAGGCCGTGACCGAAGGGATAGCGGACTTCCATTTCCTTCTTATCATAGTATCTGTAGCCTACAAAAACGCCCTCGCTGTATTCTGCGTTTCTGTCGCCCGGA
Source organism: Oscillospiraceae bacterium (assembly GCA_016302655.1). Lineage (GTDB taxonomy): Bacteria > Bacillota > Clostridia > Oscillospirales > Ruminococcaceae > Ruminiclostridium_E. Next base: position 1,549 of record JAEDNF010000102.1, read on the forward strand.
TAAGTCAGATAACACGGCGTATCCGACAGCTTAACAGGTATTGTTTCGGACAGCTTGCCGCATGGATTTGCTTTACCAAACAGTATATCGGCAGTAGCTTCTCCCGTAGCTTCTCCGCATAAGTACGCTTCAAGAATTGCGCTTACTTTATCGTTCCACGGCATTTCAACGGGAGAACCGTTATGAAGCACTACTATAACATTTTCCTGCACCTTGCATATCTCGTCGATAAGTTCGTTCTGACAGTCGGGCAGACGCATATGAGTTCTGTCATAGCCTTCCGACTCAAAGCTGTCGGGCAGACCTGCAAAGATAACGACAGCGTCGCTTTGTGAAGCAAGCTCTATTGCATCTGACAGCAGAACGGGATTTGTGTCATTAGCCTCTCTGTCATATCCTTTTGCAAAAGAGATATCGCTGTATCTGCGGCCGCATTCAAGTGCGTTTGAAATATTCTTTGTGTTGATATGCGAGCTTCCGCCGCCCTGAATTCTCGGATTTTCAGCGAAAGCACCGATGAAGGCAATTTTCGCATCGCTTTGAGGCAAGGGCAGAGCACCGTCGTTTTTCAGAAGCACCATACATTCTTTTGCAATATCGGCAGCCTTCTTGTGATCAGCGGCACGGTCAAAGGTATGCTCTCCGCCCTTTATATCATGGTAGTGGAAAACCTGCTCAAGAATGCGCTTTACTGACTTATCAACAATTTTTTCGTCAAGCTCGCCGTTTTTAACCGCTTCAACTATTTTTGCGTCGTTGAGTCCAGAGCTTGAAGGCATCTCAAGGTCAAGTCCGGCTTTCAGTCCTTTGACACGGTCATTGACTGCACCCCAGTCGGACATGACATAACCCTTGAATCCCCATTCGTCACGGAGAACTTTGTTCAGGAGCGTATCGTTTTCAGAAGAGTATTCGCCGTTGATAAGGTTGTATGAGCACATAACAGTCCACGGCTGAGATTTTTTCACCGCCGTTTCAAATGCAGGGTAGTATACCTCTCTGAGTGTTCTTTCGCTCATATCCGAAGAACAGGTCATGCGGCGTGTTTCCTGATTATTAGCGGCAAAGTGCTTTATAGATGTTCCGACATTCTTGCTCTGAACGCCGTTTATATATGCGGCGGCAAGCTCACCTGCAAGGTACGGGTCTTCCGACATATATTCAAAATTTCTTCCGCACAGGGGAGAACGCTTAATGTTTACTGCCGGACCTAAGAGAACCGAAACATCTTCAGCACGGCATTCTTCACCGAGAGTTTCACCCATTGAGTACATAAGCTCTCTGTCAAAACTGCAGGAAGTAGCGCAAGCGGCAGGGAAGCAGACTGCTTCAATGCTCTGATTTGGGTCTACGGTGTCTAAATCCTGTTTGCGAAGTCCGTGAGGACCGTCGCTTACCATTACATCCGGTATACCGAGTCTTTCAACCGCTTTTGTATGCCAGAAATCTGCACCGGAGCACAGTCCGGCTTTTTCTTCAAGCGTCATTTCGGAAATAAGTTTATCAATATCGTGCATAATACTATTCCTTTCTGCTTTGGGTTACGATTTGGTTTTATTATATCATTATCCGTTTAAAAAGTCTACGGAGAAAAGAAAAATTTTCATATAAATTATACATAGGTATAATGCCGATTTCACAGGGACAGAATATTCTCATATCGGATACGATAATAAATTTTCCGCCGAAAAAAGCGGACAGAAAAAATAACAGGGGCAGAAAAATGAGAAAATACAAATATATTTCATTGTTAGTTACATTAGCGGCAATAGGAGCGTCGTTATTATCGGCTTGTACTTCATCGCAAAGCGGCAGTTCATCGGTCGGTGAAAGCTCTGTGATATCTGGGGAGGATACGGTTTCTTCACAGCAGGCAAATAATGAAGACGGCACGACGGCAAAACAGCTCAGAAACGCTATCGCAAAGGCTTACGGCGAGAACTATCTGCCTTCGGTAGATATTGAACCCGATATTCTGCAAAGTGAATTCGGGCTGACTCCCGATATGTATGACGAGTGCGTTGCCGAAGCTCCGGTCATAGGATTTCATCCTGACAGACTTGTCATAGTAAAGGCAAAGCAGGGTAAGGAGCAGGAGGTAAAGCGTGCGCTTGAAAACGCTTTGACGGTAATGAAGGAAGAACTGATGCAGTATCCAATGAACGAGGCAAAGGTAAATGCTGCAAGAGTGCTCGACAACAGCGGATATTATTGCTTTATGTTACTCGGTAAAGCCGATGATGTCAGCGAAAACGACGATGAGGCGGCAAGATTTGCCGAACAGCAGATGGAAATCGGAGTAAAGGCTTTTGAAAACTTCTTTGCCGATAAAGCGTGATAATTACAGAATTTACAAGTGCTGACCGAATTATCGTAAAATTAAAAAAATTTATTGACAAATCGAAAAAATGGTGCTATACTCTAAACCGATAAATGAAATGCGCTGACAAGGATGCCGGTGGGAAAAACCTTTCAGAGAGCCGTTGATGGTGCGAAACGGCAGGCAATACCACATAAGGCGATCACCTTTGAGCAGACGGGCAGAAACAGCAGTAAGTCCGTACGGGCGTTCCCGTTACAGAACAGCATATTGACGGATATGTACAGAGCGGCTCATTATATTTATGAGCAATAAGAGTGGTAACACGGAGACTTTACGCCTTCGCCTCTTGAAACAATGGTTTCAGAGACGGGGCTTTTTATTTTTATATAAATCTCCTGCAAGATGCTTTGTATCATTGAAATCGGAAATAATATCAACAGGCAGGAAAGGAAAAGAAGAAAATGTTGACATTAGACAAGGTTTATCATGCGGCGTTTAAACTGAAAGAAGTAATAAGACCTACCGATCTTATTTATGCGCCAAAAATCAATCCCGAAGCAGATGTGTATCTTAAGACGGAGAACTTACAGATAACAGGCTCGTTCAAGGTCAGAGGAGCATATTATAAGATGTCTACTCTAACCGAAGAAGAAAAGGCTCACGGCGTTATCGCCTGCAGTGCGGGAAATCACGCACAGGGAGTGGCTCTTGCGGCGCAGAGAAGCGGTATAAAGGCTGTTATCTGTCTGCCCGACGGAGCGCCTATCTCCAAGGTTGAAGCTACCAGAAGCTACGGAGCCGAGATATGCCTTGTAGACGGCGTTTATGACGACGCTTACAATAAGGCTCTTCAGCTTAGAGATGAGTACGGTTATACTTTTATCCATCCTTTCAATGATGAGGATGTAATTGCCGGACAGGGCACAATAGGACTTGAGCTTCTCGATCAGCTTGACGGTATAGACGCTGTTGTTGTTCCAATAGGCGGTGGCGGACTTATCTCAGGCGTTGCTTTTACTATGAAGTCATTGAAACCCGATATCGAGATATACGGCGTTCAGGCGGCAGGCGCACCGAGTATGCTGACTTCGATAAAAGACGGAAAGATAGAGCATCTTGACCATGTGTCTACAATAGCCGACGGTATTGCCGTTAAAGAACCCGGTTCAAACACCTTTGAGCTGTGCAGAAAATATCTGGATGACATAGTAACGGTAACGGATGATGAAATCTCAACGGCTATCCTTACTCTTATAGAACAGCACAAGCTGATTTCTGAGGGCGCAGGCGCAGTTCCTGTTGCCGCAGTTATGTTCAACAAGATTCCCGTAAAGGGCAAGAAGGTAGTTTGCCTTGTTTCGGGTGGCAATATCGATGTTACAATTCTTTCAAGAGTAATCAAGAGAGGTCTTATCACATCAGGCCGTACCTGTCAGCTGAATATTGCGCTTTTAGACAAGCCGGGTCAGCTTAAAGGCGTATCGCAGATAATTGCAGATCTGGGCGGTAATGTAATATCGGTTCATCACGAGAGAGCAAGCGAAGGCGAGGATATCAACGGCTGTTATCTGCGTATAGAGCTTGAAACAAGAAATTATGAGCATATTGCCGAGATAAGAAAAGCACTTACCGATGCAGGCTACTGCATCGAATAATATAAAGGAAGGATTAAACAATGGAAAAGATTCACACAGATAAGGCACCGGCGGCAATCGGACCGTACTCGCAGGCTATAGTACACGCAGGTGTACTGTATACTTCGGGACAGATTGCCATTAATCCCGAAAGCGGAAATGTTGAGGCAAATGACATCGAAGGTCAGACTCATCAGATCTGCAAAAATTTAGGCGAAGTATTAAAACAGGCAGGAACGAGCTTTGAAAATGTTATCAAGACTACCTGCTTTCTTGCAGATATGAATGACTTTGCAAAGTTCAACGAGGTTTACGGACAGTATTTTGTTTCAAAACCTGCCCGTTCCTGCGTAGCTGTTAAGGCTCTGCCTAAGGGCGTACTTGCAGAAGTTGAGGTAATAGCAAAGGTATAAGATTATCATTATAGCACAAAGCCGCTTTGAGCATTATCAAAGCGGTTTTGCTGTATATACAAAATAAGCCGACCTTTCGGTCGGCTTTCAGACTGTCGAAAAACCTTTTTTAAACAATAAATGGGGTTGAGGGGCGCCAGCCCCCAATAGGGGCGAGGGTGCGATTCTATCAG
>JAEDNF010000103.1 GCA_016302655.1 Oscillospiraceae bacterium
AGATCCATTGCCTGCTTTTGAATATGGCGGTGAGCCTGTTCTTCCGTCAGATTAAGATACTGCATAAGCATCGATTTTGCTCTGTTCACTATCTTTATATCGGATATCTGCTGAGTGAGGTGTCTGTTTTCCTCTTCGAGCTTTGCCATGCCGATATGAGCAATCTCAGCCATCTTTACCGTCTGCACAAGCATTGCCTTGCTGAAAGGTCTCGGCAGTACAAAAGCGCCCGTGAACTTCAGCTTTCTCTGCACCTCGTCTGCGATCTCACGCTTTGCCAAAACCACTATACCGTTCTTTGCGTCCTTTGCAATATCTGCGACAAGGTCGAGTCCGAACTCATCCGACAGCGGCGTGGAGATGATAACGCTGTCAAATGCCGTTATGTCAACTCCCCTTACGATCGAACCGCTTGTAAACGATGATACATTGTCATCGCCCTGCTCTGACATAAGCTCGGCTATACTGTCGCATATTTCGGTTGTCTTTCCTGCTATCAGTATATTCACGGTTGTCACCTCTCAGTCTCAGCATCTCAGGCACAGCATCACCGCTTTGGCGGAATGCAATGCGTTATCATATATCTATTTCGGTTTCTTATCAGTTATGCGTGTACAGCTGTTTATAGGGGCTTGCCGTGTTGGGTGACAGCTTGTAGAATCTTCCCTTTAACAGCGTTGCGGTATCATATCCGAAGTTCTTAGCAAATTCATCGACGTATTCACGGATATTTGCCTTGTCGCTGTCGTCAGCCACTTCACAGCAAACCTGTACGGGCAGTCCCTGCGGTGCGTCGTCGCTACGGATATACATATGGCCGCCGTGCATTCCCGTTCCGCAGAACGAACCTACAGGAACTTTACCGTCACAGCCTATGCCGAGAACTACGATTATTCCGCCTGCCTGATATTCTCCAAGAAAATCTCCGACTCTTCCGCCGATGACTATTTTCGGATAGAACTCGTGATATTCTTTCATATGGATACCTACACGGTAACCTGCATTGCCCTTTACGAAAATCTTGCCGGAGCGCATTGCGTAACCTGTCGTATCACCGCAGTTGCCGTGAATGAAGATCTCGCCGTCATTCATGGTATCGCCGATTGCGTCCTGACCGTTTCCGTGTACTATTATCGTGCTTCCGTCAAGATATGCGCCGAGCGCATTGCCCGGAGTGCCCTCAACGGTTATTTTCTTGCCGGATACGCCGCAGCCGATATAACGCTGTCCCATAGCGCCGGTAACGGTAATATCCTTATCCGTACACTCTACTATCTTTTTATTGAGGTCGTAATAACCTACTTCATTAGCATTTATAACCATTCTGCCTGTCCTCCGTATTTCAAGCGGTCAACTCAGTGAGTGATACCGGCAAGTTTTTCTTCTCTTCTTGCCTTGCCGAACATCATCATCTGAGGCTTTTCTCTGAGAAGCTCAAAGTCTACATCGGTAAGCGGTATCTGTTCTCTTATCATTGAAGTGTAGATACCTGCCCTTGCCACATCTCCCATAAGTATGAAGCCTTTGAGAAGACCGTCCCTGAATACAAGCTTCTTGTATATCTCCTTGTCGGCGTCCTCTGTTATGTCGGCGTCGCCGTCATAGCTTCCTGCCGTTATGATGTGGAGTCCGTAGAAGCCGATTGCATTCATGGGAATGGCGTTAAGATAAAGCGTTTCTTCGCCTGCCATATTCTTGCCTGCAACCTCGCCCTGCATAAAAGCATTGGGCAGAAGCGCCAGTATCTTATCCGTATCGGATGAGCAGTCGTGGCTTACGGTGCAGTCGCCTGCGGCATATACATTTTCGATGGTGGTCTGCTGATGAAGGTCTGTGATAATACCCTTTTCGACCTTGCCGCCTGCCTCGCTTACAAGCTCGGTATTCGGTCTTACGCCGACTGCAACCACAAGAATATCAAAGTCTACCGTGTCGCCGTTTGTCAGCTTTGCGCTGTTCTTTGCGAACTGCTCAACGCTTGCACCGAGTATAAACTTAGTACCCTTCTGCTCGATATGCTTCTGCATTATCTCGCCTGCACGGACATCAAGTATGCTCGGCAGTATTCTGTCTGCAAGATCGACAACGGTGATATCGGCGTTAAGGTGATAGAGAGCTTCGGCGCACTTAAGACCTATAAGTCCGGCACCGATTATCAGCACCTTTGTGCCGTCTGTAACTTTTTCACGGATAGCCTTTGCGCTGTCCCATGTCATAAAGGTGAACTTATCCTCAACCTCGTCAAGGCCTTTCATCGGAGGAACGAACGGTTTTGAACCTGTTGCTATCAATAATTTATCATACTGTACTTTTCCTCCGTTGTCAAGTACAACAAAGCCGTTTTCTATTTTTTCGGCACGGGTTGAGAACATTGTCATTACATTGTTCTTCTCATAAAAGTCGGGCTCTCTGTAATAGATCTTTTCGTCTGTCACCTTGCCCTCAAGCCAGTAGCTGATAAGCGGTCTTGAGTAGGTGTGATACGCCTCGTCGGTAATTATTGTGATCATCCCGTCCTTATCAACGGAGCGTATGCCCTGAACAGCGCCGATTGCCGCTGCGGAGTTTCCTATGATAACATACTTTTTCATCTTAGCTCCTCCTTATCTTTCCTCAAGAACTATCGCCTTGTTGGGACAGCCCTTGACGCAGGCGGGATCGCCGTTGTTGTTCTTCATACAAAGGTCGCACTTGCTGATAACCTTAGAGTTTTCGCTTGTGACGATACATCCGTAAGGGCAAGCAAGAACGCAGGTGTAACAGCCTACACAGCGGCTCTCATCGCAGGAGATAACTCCGTCTTTTACGGAAAGAGCGCCTGTTATACAGCTCTTAACGCAGATAGGATTATCGCAGTGACGGCACTGTACGGCAAAATTAATGCCGCTTCCCTCCTCGACTCTTATTCTCGGGATGGGCTTGTTGCCGTTTGCAAAAGCCTTTATCATATTCTCAGCTCCGCTGTTTGCGGCGGCGCAGTAGTATTCGCACAGATGGCACGCAAGGCACCAGTCTTCGTTCACATAAACTTTTTTCATGTTGATCTACCCTCTCTTCCGATTACTGACCTGCGTGCTGGATGCCGAGTATCTCAAGCTCCTTTTCATTGAGTCCGATACCTCTGAGCATAAGGCGGTTGCCTCTGAGAGCCTCAACGGAGTTTATACCCATACCGCCCATCATTTCCTTTATCTCGTGATCCCATGCATGAACGAGATTTACAAGGCGTTCATGGCCGATGTTGGGATTAAGTCGTTTTACAAGGTCGGGACGCTGTGTTGCGATACCCCAGTTGCACTTGCCTGTCTGACAGCTGCGACAAAGGTGACATCCGAGTGCGAGAAGTGCGGCGGTTCCTATGTAGCAGGCGTCCGCACCGAGAGCGATCGCCTTTACCACATCCGAGCTTGAACGGATAGAACCTGCAACCACTATAGATACCTCGTTCCTGATACCCTCGTCACGCAGTCTCTGGTCTACGCTTGCAAGCGCAAGCTCAATCGGGATACCTACATTATCCCTTATTCTTGTGGGAGCGGCACCCGTACCGCCTCTGTAGCCGTCTATGGCGATTATATCCGCACCCGAGCGAGCGATACCCGATGCGATAGCCGCAACGTTGTGTACAGCCGCTATCTTTACTATTACCGGCTTTTTATATTCCGTAGCTTCTTTAAGTGAAAGAACAAGCTGTCTTAAGTCCTCGATAGAATAGATATCGTGGTGAGGCGCGGGAGAGATAGCGTCGGTTCCCATAGGTATCATTCTTGTCCTTGATACATCCTCAAGGATCTTCGCACCGGGGAGATGTCCGCCTATACCGGGCTTTGCACCCTGTCCCATTTTTATTTCGATAGCCGCACCGGTTTCAAGATAATCCTTGAATACGCCGAATCTGCCGGATGCTACCTGTACTATCGTGTTAGCGCCGTACTGATAGAAGTCCTTGTGCAGACCGCCCTCGCCGGTGTTGTAGTATATTCCGAGCTCGGTAGCCGCCCTTGCAAGGCTCTCGTGAGCGTTACGGCTGATAGAACCGTAAGACATTGCAGAGAACATGATCGGCGTAGAAAGCTCAAGAGTGGGAGTAGTTTCGGTATTTATACTGCCGTCCTCGTTGAAGGTGACATCCTTCGGCTTCTTGCCTAAGAATACCTTTGTCTCCATAGGCTCACGAAGTGGATCTATAGGAGGATTTGTTACCTGAGAAGCGTTGAGCAGTATTTTGTCCCAGTATACGGGATATTCCTTCGGGTTGCCCATAGCAGAAAGGAGAACGCCGCCGGTCTCGGCCTGCTTGTACACCTCTGTCATTGTCTGCTGGCTCCAGTTGGAATTATTTCTGAACTTATTGGGGTTATCCACTATCTTTAACGCACCTGTGGGGCAGATGCACACACAGCGCTGGCAATCAACACACTGCTGGCTGTTGGATATCATCTTATCAAGGTCGCCGTCATATCTGTGTACTTCGTTTGCACACTGTCTTGCACACGCCTGACATTTTATACAGCGATCCTTGTCTCTTATTACATCAAATAAAGGCTGAAAATAATTAAGTGCCACTTTAACCGCTCCCTTTCTTACTTCTTTTCGTTGAGCTTAACGATGATAGGCTCGCCGCCTCTCGGTGACCAGATACGGTCAACAACGGGGCAGATAGCTCTTATAGCGCACTCTTCGCTTGCAAGGTAAACCATATCGTCCTTCTCGGCGGCTACCATTGAACGAAGCTTGAGTCTGTCGTTAAGTGCCATAAGGCCTCCGTCAAATCCGAGTATTATCGAGAACGGTCCTGTTATGAGAAGGCTTGAGAATACATTTCTGAAGTATTTCAGCTTCTGCTTTTCGCTCTCGCTGTATTTGCCCGAGTCTATCTCGCTCCAGAACGGAGCAGCTATTATCTTTGCTATATCCTCAAACGACAGCTTCTGCTTTCTGTTGAGGAAGTCGAATATATAAGTGATAACTTCGGTATCGGTAAGAAGATTGCACTTGTAACCGTACATCTCTATATATCTTCTGTTTGCGTCGTAAGAAGATATCTCACCGTTATGTACTATTGTATAGTCGAGCAGTGCAAAGGGATGAGCGCCGCCCCACCAGCCGGGAGTATTGGTAGGATATCTTCCGTGAGCTGTCCAAGCATAGCCGGCATACTCTTCAAGTCTGTAGAACTCGCCGACATCTTCGGGATAACCTACGGCTTTGAATACGCCCATATTCTTGCCGCTTGAGAACACATACGCTCCGTTTATCCTGTCGTTTATATTGATAACGCACTGTGCGACAAATTCTCTCTCGTCAAGCTGACTTGCGGCAAGCTTTGTCGGAAGAGGAGTCACGAAGTATCTCCAGATAAGCGGCTCGTTTGTAATTCTGGGGTGCTTTTTTGTGGGTATTCTTGAAAGGTTTACAACATCAAAGTGTCTGTCAAGGAACCTCTCGGTCTCTACTCTTGACTCGTTTGAATCATAGAAAATATGAAATGCGTACTGATCTTTATATTCGGGATAGATGCCGTAACCGGCGAAACCGCCGCCCAGACCGTTCGATCTGTCGTGCATATAAGAGATAGATTTAACTATCTTATCGCCGCATATTCTGTTTCCGTCTCTGCTGATAAAGCCTGAAATAGCACAGCCGGCGGGGATTCTGACCTGACCTTCTTTTTCCAGCATAAGCTCACTCCTGTTCGGTATTACGGTTATTTTTTCTGTTTCCGACATTTTAAAACTGAATTTATTCGTTTTTAGAGATAAAAACAGCAGGCAACAGATGAACCTCGCCTTAAATCTGCGGATTTTCATAAATTTTCCGTAAATTTAAGGAATATTTGCAGTAAAATGAAGGAAATACTTCACTTTTTCGGTCATCTGAAACAGCTTTGTTTCGTGGATTGCCTGAGTCGGTTTTGACTACAGTTGTTATTATATCACGCATTTTGAGCATTGTCAATATATTTTTGCAAGTTTTTTGTATGAATCTTGCAAAAATATTTCTTGCAAATTTGCGGTATAGCTGTACAGTGTGCATTAAATAAGCTGAAAAAGGGATAACAGCAGTCTTTTTCGTTTTTG
>JAEDNF010000104.1 GCA_016302655.1 Oscillospiraceae bacterium
AAACGGAAATAAGATAATGTAAACAAGTGCTCCCGTATCAAAAATACGGGAGCATTTCTATATCTTTTCCGAAAATGCAGGATTATTCTTCAATAGAAAGAATATCTGTAAATCCCGTCATATCCAAAATTTCCATAATCTCGTCGCAAACCTTTCTTACTCTCATAGCGCCTACCTTGCTCATTTTCTTATGAGCGGCGAGAAGAACTCTAAGACCTGCGGAGGATATGTACTCGAGCTTTTCCATATCAATTACAAGGTCCTTGACATCGGCAGGAATACCCTCGATTGCCTTTTCAAGCTCGGGAGCTGTGGTAGTGTCAAGTCTGCCGCCTACCTCAATTACTAAAGCTTCACCGTTTCTTATCTCGTTGATTGTCATAATAAAATCTTCCTTTCAAATTTTCTTAATCATCGTTAATATATTTTCGCCCTTTTCGTAGGCGTAACTGACTTCGTCCATTGTTTTTTTCATCATATAGATGCCAAGTCCCCCGATTTTTCTTTCTTCGGCAGAAAGTGTAACATCAGGGTCGGGCTTTTCGAGGGGATTAAAGGGTATTCCGCTGTCCTTCATGCAGAAAATAATTCTTTTCTCTTTATCGTCAAAGGCGATAGAAAACTTAACTTCTCCCTTGTCATCCTGATAGGCGTAATGCGCAACATTTATGAAAACCTCCTCGATTGCGACGGTTATCTGCATAACCGCTTTCATCGGACATTCCGCCTTTTCAAGCTCCTGTTCCGTAAAGGCGATAACCTCACAAAGTGCCTTTTCATCGGCAGAAAATACTCTTTCTGTCACGCTTACACCTCCATTTTCTTTAGGTAGTCAAGCATCAGCATTGTCATATCGTCGAACTGAGGAGCTTCTCCTACAAAGGCGTCAATATCCGTCTTAATACCCTTAAGCATTTCATCGGGAGCAAGGCTCTTGTGGGCGTTCATAAAGGCGCTTAGCCGTTCTTCGCCGTAAAGAGCGTTTTCTTTATCGGTAGCTTCGGTTATTCCGTCTGTGTATAACAGCAGTTTGTCGCCTTCGGATAAAAACAGCTCCTTTTGCTTGTACTTTATCGTCTCAAGGCCTGCAAGCACGAAACCTGCCGGTGATTTAAGATACTCAAAATCACCGTCTTTTTGTCTCAGCATAGGCGGATTGTGACCTGCATTGACATAAGTCAGCTTGCCGCTTTTAAGGTCAAGCACGCCCATCCAGGCGGTTACAAAAAGTCCTGCGTCATTACCGTCACAGAGGGTTCTGTTAACTATGGTGAATACCTCGGCCGGCTCCATTCCCGTCTGTGCGTAGTTCTTTATCAGAGTTTTCGCAATAACCATGAACAGCGCCGCAGGAACGCCTTTTCCCGAAACATCTGCAATTACAACCGCAATATGCGATTCGTCCGTCATAAAGAAATCGTAGAAATCGCCGCCTACCTCCTTTGCGGGAGTCATTGTGGCAAAAATATCAAATTCCTGCCTGTCGGGGAAAGGCGGGAAAATACAAGGCAGCATATGCGCCTGTATATCCGAAGCAAGACTAAGCTCTGCGTTTATCCTCTCCTTTTCGGCGGTCGCTTTTCTAAGGTTCTCGATATACCCGTCGATATCTTTCATCATAGCGATATATGAACGGGCAAGAGTACCCACCTCTGTGTTCTCGCTTTCGTACTGCCTGCAAACATTTAGAAGCCTTTCCTTTTCGCCGCCTTCGGAATGTTCGGTATAGTAGCCTCTTGCAACCTGCGCAAGTTGTTCAACGGGACGGGAAATCTTTCGCTCTGAAAACCACATAAAGCCCATAGATAAGGCGAAGTACAGGTTAAGAGCAATAGTCTGGAAAAGATAGATCCTGCCCCATAAGCCTATCGCATTTTCGTCTGTGCCGATTTTTTCTGTTATGTAAACCGATGCGCCTATCATAACGCAGATTCCAAGTCCGGTTATTATTGCGTTAATTATCATTCGCTCGTTAAGAGAGAACACAACCACCTTTTCCTTTTTCCCGTGACTTATGTTATAAAGCTTTCGCTGGAGCAGATGTCCTATGATAAGCAGGGGACAGCCGAAAACTATTCCCGAATCGAAAACATTCACAAAGGTATACAGGCTGTTTATGGTAATAAGGTCGGCTACGCTGTAAACATGATTGATTATTGCGGAAACAAGCACATTTACCGCCGCTGTAACCGCCATAACAAGAAATAGCTTCAATAGCCTTGAAATGCTGTCAAGGCAGAACTCGCTTCCGTCATGCTCCTTGTTCAGCCTGCGCCACAGAACGTATGCAAGCAGACCGTAGAAAATTTGCTGAGCGCCGTTAAGAAGGGCATAGGAAAGCTCATAGCCCGAAATAAGGTCGGCAACTATATTTCCGACTGCACAGCCAATTGCTGCAGGTAAACCGAAAATAAGTCCCAGCACGGGAGTAAGCGCCGTAACAGGTCTCATTTCCGTTATCTCTGCCGCTTCAAGCCATACTCTGAAAGGCATTGTCATTCCGAAGAACAGCAGAGCGCTTAACAGAAAAATAACCGAAGCTGTAATAAGCTTATTCTTTCTTGTCAAAAGCTGTCCCTCCTTCGTGATAATGCTCCTCGGGTTCAATTAGGCGGTACTTAAGGTCAAGACCGTACATGGGAGTGCTGAGCGATTCGGCAAGAGCCTTTACCGCCGTCGGTATTTCGGGGGAAAAGTCCATGTACCAGTCTATGCTTTCAAGTATATACCTTCGTCTGAAATCCTCGCTTGCAACAAAGGCGCTCCTCAAATTATGAAGTCTGTCAGCCGCCTTAACCGCAAAGGCGATAGGGTTCGCTCTTATGCCGGCGACGTATTCCGACATAACATAGCCTTTTTCCTTTGTGAGCAGCTTTACCGCTTCAAGCACCTTTGCACCGCCGATAGCTTCGATTTCTTTCTCTTTGGTGTCTGTATCTTCAAGCAGGTCGTGAAAAAGTCCTGCTATCCGATAATCTATTCCAAATCCCTTTTCATTAAGCATTTCAGCTACCGCTATTGGGTGAGTAACATAAGGCTCGCCGCCCTTGCGGTATTGACCTTCATGCTTTTTTACGGCAAATCGGAGCGCCGCTTCGTATCTTTCTTCCTCCGTCATATCACACGCCCTGCTTTATATCGGCGTACATCTTGAAAAGGTGCTTTGTCTGTCTTTCGGCACGTTCCTTTTTGCGAACCGACAGGGAGATAAATTCAGCCGCCTGCTCTTCGGTATAGCCGCCGTTTAAGAGTACCGCACGACAAAGGAAACGAAGCGCAGTATTTGAAACGAGGATATCAAGCTCGCTTCCCTTAAGCGTCTTTTCAGCCAGCTTTAATGCAAGCTCTCTGTTTTTTTCAAGCGCTTGCTGAAGCTGTCCGATTGTTTCTATCTTCAGCCATTTAAGCTGGTTTATGTAGTTATCAGCAGAAGCGTCAGCAATTTCAGAGCCCTCGATTGCGGCGATATCAGCTATAAAGTCCTGCATTTTCTTATTTAGCTGCATATACTCGTTGATTGAAACTATGTCGATAAGCACATCTCCTGCGCTATCGCTCTTTATCTTATCCCGGATCGTTTCGGTGTAGCCGTTCATTCTGTCTCTTACACGGATAAACTCGTCGTCCGCAATTTCCATAAGTCCTGCAAGCCTTGCAAATTCACGGGTAACCTCTCTCGGTACGCCGAACTTGCTCTTATAGCCTAAGTCGTGGTTGATTGCAGACCAGGCGTGCTGGAGCATTGTTCTTATCTGTATCTCAAAGCGCTTATTGCAAAGCTCCTCAGGATAGCCTTTGTCCTCGGGGAGAGAGCAGATGTAATGAAGCGACAGATATCCGAATGTGTCCGCTTTTAAAAGAGCACGCTTGTCCGAGGAGTTTTCCCAATCTATTTTAAATGCGCTTTCAACAAGCTTTCCGAACTTATCTACATCGTCTCCGAAGTAGCAGATAACTCTTGCTCCTAAAATATCTGTAAGGTCCTCAAACTTCTGATACCAGTCGCCGTTCTTGTAGAGCTTTCCCTCAAGGCTTTTTTCGCCCTTTACACGGTGCTCTATTCCCATAACGAGAATACCTGCGTCGTGGGCAATATCACGAAGAGTTTCATGGACAATATCGCCAAGACGGATAAAATCATCCTTGTTCTTGTGGTAGTCCTCCATAATCATACGGTCTTTGATGTTCATAGTTCTTATTTATCCCTTTCCGTTATTTTGAATTAAGTTTTGATACACTTCATCGGATATTGTTACTCCGGCAGCTTTAAATCCGGCAAATTCTTTGTGAACATTCCGCTTATATCATACTTTATGCCCTCGTTTTGGAGAACATTGAGAAGCGATTCAATATATTTACCGTTGTTGACCGACTGACTAAAGCAAACAAAGAAATTATCCTTGAAGGAGTTAATTTCTGTAAGCAGGTGTCCTGTTGATACGGTGTAGATTGACTTTATGTAATCGGCTATACTTCCGAAATCCGTTTGTCCCACATAGCTTACATTGTAGGTATCTCTTATTCCGCCCACAAATCTGCCTGCCTTCATACAATAAGCACATTTTTCGTCAATAGTAACCATACTGTCCAGCTTTTTATGAAATTCGGAAAGTTCCTTAAAAGCCGCAACCGCGTTTTCGGACTGTGACTGGAGGGTGATCATACCTCGTGTTGCTGTGCAAAGCTTATCTATGGGCATATCAGCCATTTCCCTCTTGTATTTTACATGGAGCGGTCTTGTTAAGTCGTGGTAGCTGTTGGGGCAGCCTACCTGCGCTCTGTAATTGTTGGCAACACCGCAGAGTATTGTGCGTGCGTCGTCGGGAAATACATCTGAAAATGCCTTAAACATAAAAACAGCGAAAACAGCGGCAGGACTTCCGTCGTTGGATTTTACATATTTCATCAGTTCCGACTGCGGTATCTTTATGCAGTAGTAACCGTCGCTGACATGGTCGGGATTCCTGTAAAAGGACATATAATCCTGTATCGGGAAATAACCCATTTCACCGTTATACATTCCTATCGTAGGAGCGTCGGGCAGTTCTTCGGCAATCGGGAAATCCGTTTCTCCTTCAAGCATTGGCGAGTCGGGAAGATTTATTCCTGTAGGGTCAAGATCTATATCAAACTTTTTAGAAATATACAGGTAAAGTGCGGTTTTTATAAAAGGAATAAATCCACAGGCGCCAGAAATGCTGTGATTGAAATTGAAGTACACCATTTTTCCCATATAATCAACAGATATAAGGTGATAGTTTACTGTGGAAGAACCGAGAGGCGGAGGAGGATTAAGTGTTCTTGAAACCGACACCGGACGGTCGTTGGCTTTAAGAACATAACGACCGTCTCCATCCTTTTCCACACATACCGAAAAATATGGGTAGCGTTTAATTGCTTTGTTTACGGCGTTATCAAGAATTTTTCCGTCCACCTTATCTTTCATCTTGATAACAATTCTTACATTACAACTGACATTAGGTCTCGTTTCATAAAGCAGATATGTGTCAGGCTGATATTCGCCGGTTAGCAACCGTTCTTTTGTCCCCATATCAATCCTCCTTAATAATCTAAACTTATCAAGCATCAACATCCTCACTGTTTTCAGTTAAGAGCTGTACCATAAGGGCAGAAATCATTTTTTTATTTCGGATTATATTATACCATAAAAAGTGCAACAAAAAGAGGTTTTTCTGAAAAAAATTTTATTTTTTTCACTGTTTCTGCATAATTTCAACGATATTTTGTAAATTATGTATTTAATGTTAGGTATAAACAGTCGTTTCTAAGAAATTAAGATGTTTTTTGTGCTAACGATTAAAATCAAACACATTACTACCACGAACGTATTCTTGAAGAAACATATTCCAAAGCGGAGATTTCCCATTTCTGTAAAACAGGAAAAGCGATTGGAGCGGCAAGAAAAACTATGAGGGAGTGGTTTTTCCGGTTATACGGATTTACGAGGTAAAAGGGATTTGACTTGCGAAAACCCGAAAGACATTAACGGCAAAACCACGCTCACGAAAAATTGACCACTGCGCCAAGCCATCCTCACTTCATCCGCCACC
>JAEDNF010000105.1 GCA_016302655.1 Oscillospiraceae bacterium
TGACCGTTATCAAGCATCCATGCTTGAGGATTCCAAAGGCGGCGCCTTTGGTCGCTCTCCGCAGAGAGCGAAACACTCTTAGACAAAACGATTTTTGAAAGGTTAAAGGGAAACTTTTTCACGAAAAAAGTTTCCCTTAAACTGTATCAACAAGGCTATCTTTCCTCCCCAAATGTGCCGGTGACACATTTGGGACAAGCAAACATCCGCAAAAAGTTGGCAGCAACCTTTTATAAACATTGAGAACGAGCACTCAAAACCACCAAAACATAACGGGAACTCTCTTTTGAAAGTTCCCGTTAATCATTTTTATAACGACCGCAAAACGCTTAAAACTGCAAGCCTATCACACTTTATCCAGCGCCTGAGCTATATCATCGATAATATCGTTGATATCCTCAATTCCTATAGTCAGTCTGACTGTACCCTCTGTGATACCTGCGGCGATAAGCTGTTCGCCTGAAAGCTGGCTGTGAGTGGTTGAAGCAGGGTGGATAACCTGGCTTCTTACATCGCCGACATTTGCGACGATCTGAAGCAGTTCGAGGCTGTTCATAAACTTCTCGCCTGCCGCTTTTCCGCCCTTTATTACGAATGTAAATACTCCGCCTGCACCCTTGGGGCAGTATTTCTGCTGAAGCTCATAGTATTTGTTTGACGGGAGCGCAGGATAATTAACCTTCTCTACCTTGGGGTGCTTTTCGAGGAACTCGGCAACTGCAAGAGCGTTTTCACAGTGGCGCTGCATACGCAGAGCAAGAGTCTCCATGCCTGTAAGGCAGGAGTGTGCCGCAGAAGCACCCAGACAAGCGCCGATATCTCTCATAACAAGCGCACGAAGTCTTGATATAAATGCCATCTCGCCAAGATCGGCAAATACTACGCCGTGATATGAAACATCGGGATTATTGAACAGAGGGAATCTTTCATTGCCCTTGAAGCAGAATTTTCCGCTGTCTACTACTATACCTGCCATAACGCTGCCGTGTCCGCCGAGAAATTTTGTAGCCGAGTGGATAACAAGGTCTGCGCCCCACTCGATAGGTCTGCACAGATACGGAGTCGTGAAGGTGCTGTCTACAACAAATGGGATATTGTGCTTATGCGCTATTTTTGCTATAGCCTCAATATCTGCCACATTTGCGTTGGGATTGCCTATAAGCTCGGTGAAGAACAGCCTGGTTTTGTCCGTAACGGCATTTTCCCATGCGTCAAGGTCGTCGGGATCGACAAACTTAACGGTTATGCCCATTCTTTTCAGCGTAATGCCGAGCAGGTTTATCGCTCCGCCGTAAATGTTTATCGATGATACCAGCTCGTCGCCCTCACTGCAAAGGTTGATTATCGTATTGAAAATAGCGGCGTGTCCCGATGCAAAGGATAAAGCCGCAACACCGCCGTCCATAGCGGCTACCTTGCGTTCAAGCATCTCACAGGTGGGGTTCTGAAGTCTTGAATATATATTTCCCGCTTCTTTTAACTCAAAAAGAGTCCTTGCGTGATCAGCGTCTTTGAATACATAGGCGTTTGTCTCATAAAGCGGAGGAGTTACCGACATGGTAGCTTCATCGGTTTCGTAACCTGCGTGTACCGCAAGCGTTTCTATCGAATATTTTTTCATTATTAGCCTTCCTTTTTATCAATTACCCCTAAACTCACAGGGTTTATGGTTATTCTACCACATTTTTTCTGTTTTGTCCATAGATTATTTTATTAGCCCGACAGAGGCAATATAAGCAAAATGCTGTACAAATGTGAAATTTTAAGAAAAATCACTTTTACCCTTTTCTTTTTTGTTGATATGTGGTAAAATAATAAAGTAAATTGTTTGATATATCCGATGAAAAGGAATGAAATAATATGAAAGCGATAAAAAAGCTTGTTTCACTGCTATTATGCACAGCCGTGATGATATGCCTGCTCCCTGTCAGCGCTTTTGCTGAAGAAGATGACGACACTGTCACATTCGATCCCAATACCGACAAGGTATGGAGCGAGGCTGTATATATGGTCAATACCGATACGGGCGATGTTGTATTCAAAAAGAACGAGAACAAGAAGATGTATCCTGCGTCAACAACAAAGATCATGACCTGCGTTGTTGCGCTTGAGCATATCTCGGACTGGGATAAAAAAGTTACTATCCCCTACGACTGCTATAACGAGTTCTACGAGGGTGACGAAAACTACAGCGATCCGTCAAATGCGGCTATAGAGCCTTTGCAGAGTAATATTACCTACAAGGACTGCCTGTATGCGCTTATGCTCCCGTCTGCCTGCGAAGCGGCAAATATCCTTGCCTATAATATCGGCGGCGGAGATATGACCAAATTTGTCAATATGATGAACGAAAAGGCGGCTGAGCTTGGCTGTACCGGAACGCATTTTTCAAACGCACACGGTCTTCACCGAGACGATAACTACACTACCGCAGAAGACCTGTACAAGATAACTAAATACGCCTATGACAAATTCCCTAAGTTCAAAGAGATAACAAACACATACGAGTACAAGATGCCTGCAAATGACAGTAATCCCGACGGCTACTCGATATATAACACGGTTTCTCTTATCAGACCCGGAAGCATATATGAATACGAATACGCCTACGGCACAAAGACAGGTACTACAGACCAGGCAGGCCGCTGTCTTGTATCTGCCGCAAAGGATAAGTACAATTATATCCTCGTTACTATGGGAGCGCCGTACAGGGATAAAGACGGCGAGTACTATGATGACTGGTATTCGATGGTTGACGCTATTAATCTTTACAACTGGGCGTTTGAAAACTTTGAAATGGCTACTATCGTCACAAAGGAAGAGCAGATAACAGAGGTAAAGGTTGAGATGGGCGAAAGCGCAACTCATGTTATTCTTACTCCCGAAAAAGAATATACCGCCCTTATGCCTAAGAGCGTATCAACCGCAGGAGTCCAGAAGGTGTTCAAGGCGTACGATACCGTTCAGGCGCCTGTAGAAAAGGGTGACATTCTCGGTGTTATGGATGTAATATTCAAAGGCGAAACAGTCACAACGGTAAATCTCGTTGCGGCAAACAATGTGTCAAGGTCGGACATTGAATATTATATTGAAAAAGCGAAAAAGCAGATGGGCGAAACCTGGTTCAAGGCGGCTGTCGCAGGCATTGTAATACTTCTTATCTGCTTTATAGTAACACGGACAATAGAGAACTCAAAGCGCAGAAAAAAAGCGTCGAAAGAAAAGCGCCGCTTTGAAAGCTACGCAAAAAGACGCTGATGCAGACGGTAAATATAATTTGTCTCGGCAGGCTGAAAGAAAGCTATCTCAGGGACGCCTGCAAAGAGTATGAGAAGCGGCTCAAAGGCTATTGCACGCTGAAAATATACGAGCTTGAGCCGGTATTATTGCCGGGCGAACCGTCCGAAAAGCAGATAGCAAATGCCCTTGAAAAAGAGGCAGAGATGATAGAAAAGAAGCTGGCGTCTAACGCTCTCACCGTTGCAATGTGCATTGAGGGCAAACAGCTGTCGAGCGTAAAGCTGTCGGAGAAGATGGCAGAAGCGGCTGTACAGGGCAGGTCGGCGATAAACTTTATCATAGGAAGCTCGTACGGACTTGCACCCCGTATAAAAACACTTGCCGATATACGATTATCCATGTCCGAAATGACATTTCCGCACCAGCTGGCAAGAGTTATGCTGCTCGAACAGATATACCGTGCATATACTATCCTGTCGGGCACACATTATCACAAATAATCGAAAAAAGCAAACCCACCATTTTTGAACGAATGGTGGGTTTATAATTTGACTGATGTTTTTGCAAGGAAAACAATCACAGCAGCTCTTTTTGCTTTACTTTGGTTCTGCCGTTTTTCTTTTTCAGATATTTCTCCGCATCCTGAACGGGCATAGGTTTTGCAAACAGATAGCCCTGTGCGGCGTCACAGCCGCAATCGCTTAAGAAGCAAGCCTGTTCTTCGGTTTCTACGCCTTCGGCGATAAGTCCCAGTCCGACGTCCTTTGACATTGATATGGTGTGCATTATTATCTTCTTGCCTCTGTCGTTTGACATATGGCTTGAGAAGAATTCACGGTCGAGCTTAAGCACATCGAACTTTGTGTTCTGAAGCGTGTTGAGCGATGAATAGCCCGAGCCGAAATCGTCCATCAGCAGAGTATAACCGTGTTCTTTTATCATATCGGTCATACGCAGAGTAGCTTCGCTTTCAATGCTTTCGGTAATCTCAAGCTCAAGCAGGTTCTTAGGAAGATCGTACTTTTTGATAAGATTGTCCAGCGTGTCAATAAACGAGCTGTCGTCAAGATTTGCCCGTGATACATTTACCGATATCGGAAGCGGAACAAAATTTCTGTCTATCCAGTCACGAAGCACCATGCAGGTACATTCCCATACATAAGCGTCCAGCTTTTTGATAAAACCGTTTTCCTCAAAAAGCGGAATGAATGTATCGGGATATATCATACCCTGCTCGGGATTCTGCCATCTTACAAGAGTCTCATAGCCTACGGGCGCTTTTTTCGATATGCTGAATTTAGGCTGCAGATATATCAGAAATTCATTGTTCTTAAGAGCCTGCTTCATATTTGCTTCGACAAACTTACGAGCCTTTATTGCTCTTTGCATTTCACTGCTGAAATATGCAACATTTTCAAGCGCGCTCTTCTTTATCGATTGCCGTGCGATAGCGGCATAGTCGCAGATCGCTCTTACCGATTCTTCACGGTTTTCTATCAGATACACGCCGAAAGCAAGCTCGTAATTATAATCTCTGAAGTTCTTGACTTTTTGCTGTATCTCGGCTATCGTTTCATCGATCTCGCTCTTGTCCTCATACGGCGTCATTACCATAAATACATCGCCGCTGACTCTTGCACTTATCTGATTTGCGTTGCAGTAGTTGCTGAGCTGCCGTGTGATAAAGTGAAGCATCTCTGTTCCCGCTTCTTCGCCGTAGTTTTCGTTTATAAGCTTGAAACGCTTTATATCAAACTGTATCAGCGCAAACTTCTTGTCGGGATATGTGCAAAGCTTCTGTGCAATGATATCGTGAAACAGAATAGGATTATCTGTGGTAGTGTAATAATCCTGTATCTCCATATTCATTATTTCTTGTGTGGTGAGTTTTCTTATCGATCCGGCAAGCTCTTCCATCTTATCGGATGAACCTCTGAAATGTACCGTTATATTGTACCATACCGGCTCTTCTTCTTCACACAGGCGAAGATTAAGACTCACCGATTCCTGAGTTATTCTTTCGTTGAACGATTTGCTTATTTTGCTGCAAAAACTTGAAAACAGCAGTATATCATCCGGATGTACAGCTCCGCTGAGCCATATCGCACGAAGCGGACCTACCGAAGAAGATATCATACATTTCGGCGTACTATCGTTTTCTTTTACATACCACTTGAAGTTGATGTAGCTCATATAGAAATATGTGCGCTTTTCAAATGAAGATATTATCTTGTGTATCCTATCCTCGTATTCTGCGGCTGCATTACCTGCTTTCCGGACGGTGCTTTCCGACAGATTGTTGAATAATGCCTGAGGAGTCTTTTTCAGCCGCTTCTGCTCATACATAAGGTGGTCTGTACTGCGCATAAGCTCGTTTATATCTTCCGTACTGCTTACTGTGCCGTATGAGCCGCCAACGCTTATAGATACCTCATACGGCTTGCCGGACGAACGGTTGAATTTGTCTATATATGTCTGGATTTCACCTATTATTTTCGGCAGTTCTCTCTTGCAGTCGGAGCACACTGCCGTAAGTGCAAATTCATCACCGCCGAATCTGGCACATATTCCTTTATTACCGCAGCCGTTTTTTATTGCTTTTGCAACAGTGGTTATAGCAATATCGCCTTCCGAATGGCCGTAGGTATCATTTATCTGCTTCAGCTTGTCCATATCGCAGGTAATCATCACAACATCTTTTTTCTTGTATTTCTCGATCAGCCTGTCGATATACTCAAAGTAGCCTCTGCGGTTATAAAGCCCTGTAAGAGGATCAATTGACTGCGTCTGAAGAAGTTCTTTATTTGCTTGTTTCA
>JAEDNF010000106.1 GCA_016302655.1 Oscillospiraceae bacterium
GCTTAGAAAGCTCCTTCATTACAAAGGGCTTGAACAGCTCGATTGCCATTTCCTTAGGCAGACCGCACTGATCCATCTTAAGATCGGGGCCTACTACGATAACAGAACGGCCGGAATAGTCAACACGCTTACCGAGAAGGTTCTGACGGAAACGACCCTGCTTACCCTTAAGCATATCGGAAAGAGACTTAAGCGGACGGTTTGAAGGGCCTGTAACCGCTCTGCCGTGTCTGCCGTTGTCGATAAGTGCGTCAACAGCTTCCTGAAGCATTCTCTTTTCGTTTCTTATAATAATGTCGGGAGCGTGAAGCTCTTTCATCTTGGTAAGACGGTTATTTCTGTTTATAACTCTTCTGTAAAGATCGTTAAGATCGGATGTTGCAAATCTGCCGCCGTCGAGCATTACCATAGGACGAAGATCCGGAGGAATAACGGGTATGCAGTCAAGTATCATCCATTCGGGACGGTTGCCGCTGAGTCTGAATGCTTCGATAACATCAAGTCTCTTGAGCAGCTTTACTCTCTTCTGTCCCTGCTGAGTATCCTCAAGCTCTTTCTTGAGCTCCTCGGACAGCTTGTCAAGGTCTATCTCACAGAGCAGTTCCTTGATAGCCTCAGCGCCCATCTCGGCTCTGAAGTCATCTTCATAACGCTCTCTCATATCAGCGTACTCTTTTTCGGTGAGCAGCTGTCCCTTTGTGAGAACAGTATCGCCGGGATCTACTACGATATACTTTGTGAAGTAAAGAACTTCTTCAAGTCTCTTGGGTGATATATCAAGCACCTGACCGATACGGCTGGGTGTGCCCTTGAAATACCAGATGTGGGAAACGGGAGCGGCAAGCTCGATGTGTCCCATACGCTCGCGTCTTACCTTGTTGCGTGTAACTTCAACGCCGCAGCGTTCACATATCTTGCCCTTGAAGCGTATTCTCTTGTACTTACCGCAGGAACACTCCCAATCCTTAGTGGGGCCAAAGATCCTTTCGCAGTATAAGCCGCCTCTTTCGGGCTTCTGTGTTCTGTAGTTTATAGTTTCGGGACGCTCAACCACGCCGTAGCTCCATGAACGGATCTGATCCGGAGAAGCAAGACCTATCTTCATTGAATCAAAAGTTTTATATGCCAATTTACAGACCTCAATTCTTTCTATAGAAGTTTATATGCGCCGTATATGCGCACGCTTTCTGTCAATGCCGTGTACGCTTAGTCTTCGTCGCCGAAGTCGTCTGCGTCGTCACCTTCGGGGAAGTCGATATCAAAATCGTCATCATCCTTGTCGGCATAGAATTCGCTGTCGTCATCTATATCTCTTGTGATAAATCCGTCGTCGAGCGAGCCTTCTTCTGCAACATAGTCAAATGTCTCGTCGCCTGCCGCTGCGCCGTATTCATCATCTTCTTCATAAGTCTGCTTAAGATCTATCTCGTTCTTGTCTGCATCGAGCACCTTTATATCAAGACCGAGCGACTGAAGCTCCTTGAACAGTACCTTGAAGCTCTCGGGAACGCCTGCCTTAGGAACGGGCTCGCCCTTTACGATAGCTTCATAAGTCTTTACACGTCCTACGATATCGTCGGACTTGACTGTCAGTATTTCCTGAAGCGTGTAAGCAGCGCCGTACGCTTCGAGCGCCCAAACTTCCATTTCACCGAAACGCTGACCGCCGAACTGAGCTTTACCGCCCAGAGGCTGCTGTGTTACCAGCGAGTAAGGACCTGTTGAACGTGCGTGGATCTTATCGTCAACGAGGTGGTGGAGCTTAAGATAATACATATAACCGACTGTTACGGGGCTGTCGAACTTTTCACCTGTACGGCCGTCGGTAAGCTGTGTCTTGGCATCGGGGTTCATCGGAATCTTGGAGAAGTCGATGTTAGCCGTATCCTTGTCCTTGTAGTTTGCACGCTCTGCTTCAGCCTTTTCAAAGCAAGCTCTGATATCAGCCTCGTGAGCGCCGTCAAATACAGGAGTCATTATCTGCCAGTCAAGCGCCTTACAAGCATAACCGAGGTGTACTTCAAGTACCTGACCGATGTTCATTCGTGAAGGAACGCCGAGAGGGTTCAGCACGATATCAAGCGGAGTACCGTCGGGCAGGAAAGGCATATCCTCCTGCTTTAAAATGCGGGATACGACACCCTTGTTTCCGTGACGTCCTGCCATCTTATCGCCGACAGAAATCTTACGCTTCTGAGCAATATAGCATCTTACTACCATATTAACTCCGGGAGAAAGCTCATCGCAGTTCTGTCTTGTGAACACCTTGACATCAACGATGATACCGCTTTCGCCGTGAGGAACACGAAGCGAATTGTCTCTTACTTCTCTTGCCTTGTCGCCGAAGATAGCACGGAGAAGTCTTTCTTCTGCGGTAAGCTCGGTCTCGCCCTTGGGAGTAACCTTACCTACCATGATATCGCCGGAGTGAACCTCTGCGCCTATGCGGATGATACCTCTTTCGTCAAGGTCCTTGAGAGCGTCCTCAGATACATTGGGTATCTCTCTTGTTATCTCTTCGGGACCGAGCTTTGTATCACGGCATTCGAGTTCGTACTCTTCTATATGGATTGATGTGTATACATCGTTGTAAACTAACTTTTCGTTGATAAGAACGGCGTCCTCGTAGTTATAACCTTCCCAGGTCATAAAGCCGATAAGTGCATTCTTACCGAGCGAAATTTCGCCCTGGCTTGTAGCGGGGCCGTCGGCAAGTACATCGCCCTTCTTTATCTCCATGCCCTTTGAAACGGCGGGGCGCTGGTTAACGCAGGTACCCTGGTTTGAACGCTTGAACTTTATCAGCTTGTAGCTGTGCTCTACGCCCTTGTCATCGGTAACTACTATTTCATCGGCACAGCACTTTGTAACAACGCCGTCTTCCTTGGCTACTACAACTGCGCCTGAATCTACTGCTGCCTTATATTCCATACCTGTGCCGACGATAGGATTCTGTGTTACCATCAGCGGAACTGCCTGACGCTGCATGTTCGCACCCATCAGAGCACGGTTTGCGTCATCGTTCTCAAGGAACGGGATCATAGCCGTTGCTACCGATACGACCATCTTAGGCGATACATCCATGTAGTCAACACGGGAACGGTCAACTTCGAGTATCTCTTCACGGTAACGGGCGTTAACACGCTTTCTTGCGAATCTTCCCTGCTCGTCAAGAGGCTCGTTTGCCTGTGCTACTACGAAGTTATCTTCTACATCGGCTGTCATATAGGTTACTTCATCAAGTACAACGCCTGTCTCCTTGTCAACCTTACGGTAAGGAGCTTCGATAAAGCCGTACTTGTTTATCTTAGCGAAAGAAGCAAGGTAGGAAATAAGTCCGATGTTAGGACCTTCGGGAGTCTCGATAGGACACATTCTGCCGTAGTGAGAATAGTGTACGTCACGAACCTCGAAGCTTGCACGGTCACGGGACAGACCGCCGGGGCCGAGTGCCGAAAGTCTTCTCTTATGAGTAAGCTCGGCAAGCGGGTTGTTCTGATCCATGAACTGTGAAAGCGGAGAAGAACCGAAGAATTCCTTGATAGCCGCAACAACAGGTCTGATATTTATCAGGGCGTTGGGAGTTATCTTATCGCCTTCCTGAGACTGAAGTCCCATACGCTCACGGATAACTCTTTCCATTCTTGCAAAGCCGATGCGGAACTGATTCTGAAGCAGCTCGCCGACACTGCGTATTCTTCTGTTGCCGAGATGGTCTATATCGTCTATCTCGCCGACGCCTTCGCAAAGGTCAATGAAATAGCTTACTGTTGCAAATATATCATCAAGAGTGATGTGCTTGGGGATAAGGTCGTCAACTCTGTTTGCAAGCTCCTCTGTCAAAGCTTCAACATCGTCGCCGCACTTGTCAAGTATCTCACGCAGTACCTTGAAGCAAACCTTCTCGTTTATTCCGAGAGCTTCAG
Source organism: Oscillospiraceae bacterium (assembly GCA_016302655.1). GTDB lineage: Bacteria > Bacillota > Clostridia > Oscillospirales > Ruminococcaceae > Ruminiclostridium_E. The sequence continues at coordinate 3,927 of JAEDNF010000106.1, forward strand.
CGTCGATAGACTCGGGGATGTAACCCTGTATATCTACCATGCCGTTGCCGAGTACCTTGACTGCCTTTTCTTCGGAATAGATAACGCATTCCATTACGCCTGCCTGCTCAACAGCGTGAGCCTTTTCAGCGTTGATGAATTCGTTCTCGTCAACAAGGATCTCGCCTGTTGTGGGATCGATGATCGGCTGTGCAGCCTTGTGACCTGCTATTCTTGAAGCTACGCCGAGCTTCTTGTTGTACTTGTAGCGGCCGAATCTTGCAAGGTCGTATCTCTTTGCGTCAAAGAACAGGTTGTTAAGGTGAGTCTTGGCGGAATCAACCGTGGGGGGCTCGCCCGGTCTCAGCTTTCTGTAAACTTCAAGCAGAGCTTCTTCGGTATTCTTTGTAGCGTCCTTTTCCTGAATTGTCTGAACGATTCTGGGATCTTCGCCGAACAGGTCGATAAGATCGTCGTCGCTGCTTATACCGAGCGCACGGATAAATGTCGTTGCCGGTATCTTTCTGTTCTTATCTATACGGACATAGAATATATCGTTTGAATCCATCTCATATTCAAGCCATGCGCCTCTGTTGGGGATAACGGTTGACTTGAACAGCTTCTTGCCCGTCTTATCGTAGTCAAAGCCATAATAAACGCCGGGGGAACGAACGAGCTGTGAAACGATGACACGCTCTGCACCGTTGATAACGAAAGTACCGCTGTCTGTCATCAGAGGGAAGTCGCCCATGAATATCTCATTTTCAACGACCTCGCCCGTCTCGGTGTTCCTGAGCTGAGCTTTTACTCTTAAGGGTGCGGCGTAAGTCGTGTCACGCTCCTTGCACTCCTCAATAGTATACTTCGGGGTTTCGTCGATACGGTAATCAACGAAGCTCAGTACCAGTTTGCCGTTAGCGTCGGTTATTGAAGAAATATCCTTGAATACTTCCTTGATACCCTCGTCCAAGAACCACTGATACGAGTCCTTCTGTATTTCAATGAGGTTAGGCATTTCCTGAACTTCATTGATCTTGGAAAAACTCATACGGGTATTTCTACCCAGCTTTACCTGCTTGACATTCACCATGGGCTTTACCACTCCTTATTTATTCGTCGGAAATAATGCATTCGGTTTTTCCGCATAAATACGGGCTTTGCGACATTTTACGCCACACTCCGTTTTATACGGAACGCATATAAATCCATTATGATACATTTTAGTATTGTACCACATATAAATGGTAAAGTCAATAGAAAAATCGCTTAACTTTTGTCTTTTTTCGCATTTTCCTATCGTTGTTTTGACCGAAAATTTGGCATAATACCGATTTTGTTATGCAAAATTTATATGGTGATATTCCTTGTTTATATGGATAAAGCAAAGTAAATCACAACCGGTTAGAGAGCATAATCTATCTTTGTGCAAAAAAACAAAAACGCAAGTAAATCATTGTGTATATCGACAGTTTGTATTTTAGAAGTAATTTAGTGCTTGAAAATAATAGAATAGTGTGATATGCTATAATAAAATCATAAACTACTTTGGAGGATAAGAAAATGAAGAAAAAAGTTTTTGCATTATTCCTGTTGTTATCAGTTTCTTTATTTGCATTTGCAGGATGTGCCGATACTGCCGCAAACAAAGATTATTCCGATTATAAAACCATCAATATCGAAACGGACAGACAAATTTACTCACAATTAGATGAATTGCTGGACGCTTCCGATATTGTTGTTTTGGGAAAATTCTGTTCGGATACAACGCAGGAGCTTTTGTATGAGAATAACGAAGAAAGCGGAAAGGGTACTCTTGTTGACGCCGTATCCACAAACAATATTTCTGTATCAAAGGTTCTGTACGGCAATACCGACGCTTCGCAAATCAAGGTTTCACAGAGATATGGAGTGCTTGATGAAAGAAAGGAAATAATCACATTCAGTTCCATGCTGCCTATGGAAAAGAACGATGAATGGATTTTTTTCTTATACTATGATAAGGATAACGACACATATTGGTGTACGGGCGACTATTGCGGAAGAATGCCTGTATACAGCGACAAGATCAAGGAAGAAACACAGAAATACCTTCAATATCAGAAAGATTTAGACGAATTG
>JAEDNF010000107.1 GCA_016302655.1 Oscillospiraceae bacterium
TGACAATATTCACAAAGTATATTATAACGGAGTTATTCCCGGATGTAAAGCGTGATTTTATACAAAAAAGCGACTGCGTTTTTATATAATAATCCGATAATAAGTCCAAAACTGCCGTTTTTTGCTCTTTTATGCCTAATTCTATCACTGAAAGGAATCAAAAAATGAGAAATTACAGGTTATATCTTATCAGACACGGCATCACAAGCGGTAATCTTGAAGGTAAATATATAGGCACTACCGACCTTCCGCTATGCGAAGAAGGAGTAGACGCTATATCTTCACTTGTCGCTCTCGATGTGTATCCTCATGTGCAGAAGGTTTATTCAAGTCCGCTTAAGCGTTGCCTTGAGACCGCAGATATTATTTATCCCGAGCGCCTGTTAAAGCGTATAGACGGTATAGCAGAGATGGATTTCGGCGAATATGAGGGTAAGACTCATGAAGAACTTAGCGCAGATAAGGATTATATTGAATGGCTTAAAGGCGGATATGAAGCGGCGGCCCCCGGCGGAGAGAGCTTCGGCCATTTTACAATAAGATGTCTTGACGGCCTTGAAGAGATATTCAAGGATATGATGGCTAATGATGTTACATCGGCGGCAGTTATCACTCATTCGGGTGTAATTATGAATCTGCTGTCGGGTTACGGTCTGCCTAAAATGAAACCTGTTGACTTTGCCTGCAATCAGGGTGAAGGCTTTGAGATACAGCTAAGCACTTTTTTGTGGCAGCACGGTCCTGTTTTTGAAATCGTGGGAAAATTATTCTGAACGGAGAAGTTAAATGGATATTTTAAAGCAATTGGCAGATGAATTCAATATAAGAAGCAACCAGGTCAATAATACAGTAAAACTTATTGATGAGGGGAATACTATTCCTTTTATCTCAAGGTACAGAAAAGAGATGACGGGAGGACTTGACGACCAGCTTCTGCGAGAACTTAGTGAAAGGCTTTCTTATCTTCGTAATCTTGAATCACGCAAAGCAGAAGTGCTTCAGCTCATAGAAAGCGGCGGAAATCTGAACGAGAAAATATCGGCTGACCTTGAAAAAGCGAAAACGCTTGCAGAGGTTGAAGATATATACAGACCTTTTAAACCAAAGCGTAAAACCCGAGCAGGTGTTGCTATAGAAAAAGGACTCAGCCCACTTGCTGACATTATTCTTGCTCAGAAGAATATTTCTGTTAGTGATGAAGCGATTCGATTTGTCGATGAAGAAAAAGGCGTTGCAACTTCGGAAGATGCTGTAAGCGGAGCGCTTGACATAATATCCGAAATTATCTCCGATGACGCCGATCTGCGTAAGAAACTATATGCCGAATACTCGGGATATGCTTACATTGTTTCGGTTGCAGTCGATGAAAATGCCGATACCGTCTACCGTAACTATTATAACTACAGGGAGCTTGCGTCTAAGATTCCTCCGCACAGATTACTCGCTCTTGACAGAGGAGAGCGTGAACAGGCGTTAAAAGTATCGATTGAACCTGATGAACAGCGGGTATTAAAGTATATAACCAAAGCTTATGTAAAGTCCGATAACGAATGCGGCAGGCTTGTACGCACAGCGTGTGAAGACAGTTATAAAAGGCTTCTGCATCCATCTCTTGAGAGAAGACTCAGAAACGATTTAACCGAGAAGTCGTGCGACAGCTCGATTCACACCTTCTCGGATAATCTCCGTCAGCTCCTTATGCAGCCGCCTGTAAGAAACAGCGTTGCTATAGGCTTCGATCCGGGATACAGAACAGGCTGTAAAGTTGCCGTTGTTGATTCAACGGGCAAGGTGCTTGATACCGCTGTTGTATATCCTACACCGCCCAAAAAGGATATCAAGGGCGCCGGCGAAACAATAAAGAAACTGATAGAAAAGCACAAAGTTGATATAATTGCTGTGGGAAACGGAACAGCAAGCCACGAAAGCGAAGAGTTCATAGCCGATGTTATAAAGAGCGTTGACAGAAAAGTAAGCTATATGGTTGTATCCGAAGCAGGTGCGAGCGTATACTCAGCAAGCAAGCTTGCCGCCGAAGAATTTCCCGATTATGATGTTTCTCTCAGAAGTGCGGTTTCTATTGCAAGACGGCTTCAGGATCCTCTTGCAGAACTTGTAAAAATCGATCCCAAAGCAATAGGAGTAGGGCAGTACCAGCACGATATGCCACCCGCAAAGCTTTCTGCGGCTCTTGGCGGCGTGGTTGAAGACAGCGTAAACAGCGTAGGTGTAGACCTTAATACAGCTTCTGTTTCTTTGCTCGGCTATGTTTCGGGTATAAACGCTTCCGTTGCAAAGAATATAGTTACATACCGTGAGGAAAACGGTGCTTTTACCGACCGAAAAGAACTTCTGAAAGTATCTAAGCTTGGTAAGAAGGCTTTTGAGCAATGCGCTGGGTTTATGCGTATTCACGGCGGTAAATGTCCGCTTGACAACACTTCCGTACATCCCGAAAGTTATAAGGCGGCTGAAGCTTTACTGCTTAAATGCGGTTTCAGTCTTGAAAATATTTCGGGCGGTATTCCGTCTATTAAGGAAAAGACCAAAGAAATCGGAATGAAGAAGCTGTCGGATGAACTCGGCATAGGTGAGATGACGCTTGCTGATATCGTGTCCGAGCTTGCAAAACCGGGCAGAGACCCCAGAGATGAGCTTCCTCCGCCGCTGCTCAGAACCGACATTGCCGATATTAATAGTTTGAAGCCCGGTATGATACTTGACGGAACGGTAAGAAACGTTATAGATTTCGGAGCGTTTGTAGATATTGGCGTGCATCAGGACGGACTTGTTCATATTTCGCAGATATGCGATAAATACATAAAGCATCCGCTTGAAGCGGTGAAAGTCGGAGATATTGTCAAGGTCAAAGTGCTTGATATCGATCCTGCCAAAAAGCGTATTTCACTTACAATGAAAGGAATCTGAAAAAATGATTGAATCGTTATTATCCTATACCGAAGAAAATGTCGGTGAATTTGTCAGATACAACATTTTCGGCAAAAGCAAAACTACAAAGATTTACATTATCTGCTATATTATTTTTATGATTATAATTGCTTCTGCCGGAGCGGTAATGGCTATAGTAACACAGATGCTCTGGTTCATATTTGCAACGGTTATCTCGGTTTTGCTTATTGCCGGTGCGGCAGGCATATTAATGATTACCGTAAAAAAATATACCAAAGAAATCTATGAAATAAACTCAAAAAACGGCTATGAAGCCATTGAGATAACTGCAAGCAGTATTGTACTGAAAAAGAACGATGCCGCTAAAGCTATAACCGACTGGACAGCAGTTGCGTCGGTAGATTTTAATGCGGATAAAGCTTATATAGTAACACATGACGGATATCTGTTCATAATAAGCGGTAAGAATATTAAAGAGGGCTCAATAGATGAGCTGAAGCAGATTGCCGAAGAAAAGCTGGTAAAAGCCGATGCTTAATTATCAGCTTGAAACAGATAAAATCATCAAATCGCTTGACCATGTTCCTACGCTTTTACTTCATGCCTGCTGTGCGCCGTGCAGCAGTTATGTACTTGAATATCTTTCGGAATATTTCAGCGTTACTGTTTACTTCTACAATCCTAATATCACAGAAAGCAGTGAATACGAAAAGCGCAAAAATGAGCTTAAGCGACTTATCAAAGAAAAACCGTTCAGATATCCCGTAACGATGATAGACGGAGATTATTCTCCCGAAGTGTTCTTCAATATGTCAAAAGGCTTTGAAGATTGCCCCGAAGGCGGCGAGCGCTGTTTTTTGTGCTATGAGCAAAGAATGCGATCAACAGCCTTGCTTGCAAAAGAACTTAACTTTGAATATTTCTGTACTACGCTTTCCGTCAGTCCGCATAAAAATGCCGCCAAACTAAATGAGATAGGTGCGTTGCTCAGTGATGAGTTCGGAGTTCCTTATCTGTTTTCCGATTTTAAAAAGCGTGGCGGATATAAGCGTTCAATCGAGCTGTCAAGGCAGTTCGGTCTGTACAGGCAGAACTTTTGCGGATGTATTTACAGCAGGATACAAGCCGAGCGTAAAGAGAAAGAAAAAAATTCTTCAAATGATACGAAAACTGTTGTCAAACAGTAAAAAGTGTGATAAAATAATTAAGGTCAATTTTAAATTCAGTTGAAAGAGGTGAAAGACGATGGCTGCGGACCCTTGTGGGAAACGAAACAACAAATCTGAAAAGTGCGCAGTAGTCGTCGCATAACGGCTTACTGTGCCGGAAAAGAGGTACAATATGCTGAATTTTTACAAGACGGTTGAAAATACTATCGTCGAGCTTTCGGCACTTGAGCCGGGATGCTGGGTTTCTGCTGTAGCACCCACAGAGACAGAGATATCCATTCTTCGTGACGAGCTTAATATCGACCGTGACTTTATCCGTTCCGCACTCGATGAGGAAGAATCATCCCGTATTGAGAGCGATGACGGACAGACTCTTATCATTCTTGACTATCCTGTAGCTGAAAAAGCAAAGGATAAGGACGACACAATAAGCTATTACACTATGCCTATGGGCATAATTATCACAGAAAGTCATGTTGTGACTATCTGCCTTAAAGAAAACATCATTATCGATGAATTTACAAAAGGCATAGTAAAAGGGATACAGACGCAGTTCAAGACAAGGTTTGTTTTCAATGTTCTGCTGAGAATTGCAGGCAAGTATCTGTTATACTTAAAACAGATAGACAAGCTGTCAAACTATAACGAACAGCAGTTACAGAGATCGATGAAGAACAAGGAGCTTATACAGCTTCTCGGTCTTGAAAAATCACTCGTGTATTTCTCAACATCTCTTAAATCCACCGAAACAGTGCTTGAAAAGATATTGCGAGGCAGAGTTATAAAACTTTATGAAGAAGATCAAGAACTTCTTGAAGATGTGCTCATTGAAGTAAAGCAGGCTATCGAGATGAGCAATATCTATTCAAACATTCTTTCGGGTACTATGGACGCCTTTGCAAGCGTGATTTCAAACAACCTGAACATTGTCATGAAGGTGCTGACCGTCATAACGATTGTTATGTCCGTTCCTACTATGGTGTTCAGCTTTTACGGTATGAACTGTAACGACCTTCCGCTGCCGTATACATGGTTTCCGGTTTCGATTTCGGTTGTGCTTGCAGTGATAGTTGCCATACTGATAACAAAAAATAAGTTTTACAAATAAATTCCGGAGGCAATATGGAAAGAGTAAAAATATCTATCTGCGGTCATGATTTTTACTTAAAAACCGAAGATCCCGACAGAATGTATGATGCAGCCGAGATCCTTCAGAGAAAAATAGACAAATTAAGCTCAATGGCGTCTTCTATGTCGCTAACCGACATAGCGATGCTTGCCGCACTTGACTTTGCCGATGAAACCTATGACAGCAGAAGAGTTGTAGAAACTGCACAGAAGCTTTCTCAGGAGATTCAGACAAAGCTTGAAGACGCCGAGAATAAAACTAAAGAGTGCGAAAAACAGCTGAGTGAATCGGAGCAGGAGATTGTTTCTCTTAAGAACGCTCTCAGCGAAACTCAGTCAGAACTTATAGAAGCAAAGCGTCAGCTTTCCGCTGTAGATATCGAGGCTGAGCAGCAGCTTAAGAAAGAGAATGAAAATCTTAAAGCCACTATCGATGAGCTTTCCGAAAAGAACAGTCGGATAGAAAGCGCATGGGAAAAGCTGAAGTCCGATCACGAAAAATCCCTTGAGAAAAGCGGAAATAATCAGCTTTTACTTGCTCAGATCGATAAACTGCAGAACACGGTGGATACATACGAAAAAACCTTTGACGAGTATGCAAACAAGCGCAATGCTGAGGTCAAGGATCTGAATGATGAGCTGTCTGCTCTCAGAAAGAAATATGCCGAGCTCAGCGCACAGATGAACGAGATCGTCAACGACGGACAAATGACTTTATGAGTGAAATATTAGCTCCTTGCGGAGGAATAGAAAGTTTAACGGCGGCTGTTAATTCAGGCGCCG
>JAEDNF010000108.1 GCA_016302655.1 Oscillospiraceae bacterium
GTTTTTGATAAAACGAAACATTTATCCCCGACCGTTCACCGAGCCTACGCAAATCACCATCGTTTTTAAAGGTCGGAATTGTCAGCGGCGACTCGCCGCCGCTGTTAGCCGATGACTTGTTTTGCTATATCGACTGTTTCTTTTGCGTCCTTTGCGTAGAAGTCTGCGCCTATCTTTTCGGCATATTCGGGGGTAAGCACCGCACCGCCGACAACTACCTTGCAGTCAAGGTTGTTTTCACGGATAAGCTTTATCGTTTCTTCCATCGACTTTAAGGTGGTGGTCATAAGTGCACTCAGTCCGACGAGCTTTACATTGTGCTTTCTCGCCGCATCGACTACCGCCTGATATTCCACATCCTTGCCAAGATCAATTACGGTGTAGCCGTAGTTTTCAAGCAGTACCTTTACTATATTCTTTCCGATATCGTGGACATCGCCCTTTACCGTAGCAAGCACTATCTTTCCCTTGCTCACCGTCTCGGAATTGTTCTTCGCAAGATGCGCCTTGATAACATCAAAACAGCTCTGCGCAACGCCTGCCGACAGTATCAGCTGAGGGAGGAATATCTTGCCCGTTTCAAACAGTGTGCCCGTCTTGTCAAGCGCCGGGATAAGCCTTTCATTGATTATGCTCATCGGATCGTTGTCAATAAGCAGCTGTTCGGTCAGCTTTGCCGCCTCTGCCTTAAGACCGTTGTCTATGGCATATTCAAGCGTGACATCCGATGCCGCCGGCTTTACTGCGGCGGCAGGTGTATCACTGCCGTAAGCGGCAATGTACTCTGCGGAGTTTATATCAATCGCCTTAAGCAGATTGAACGCTCTTACCGTGCCTGTCATAGCGGCAACATTGGGATTGATTATCGGCAGGTCAAGACCGTTTTCAAGCGCCATCGCAAGGAAAATGTGATTGAGCAGTTCACGGTTCGGCAGACCGAAAGATATATTCGATACTCCGAGCACCGTCTTTACGCCGAATCTTTCCTTGACTTCACGGACAGCTTTAAGCGTCTCGTTTACGGCAAGCTGTTCTGCCGAAGCGGTAAGCGTAAGACAGTCAATCAAAATATCCTCTTTGGGTATGCCGTACTGCTCACAGCGCTTAATAATCCTTTCGGCAATAGCTACACGCTGCTCTGCCTTCGGCGGTATTCCGTTCTTATCAAGAGTAAGTCCGACTACTGCGGCGCCGTACTTCTTTACAAGGGGAAGAACGCTCTCAAGGCTCTCTTCCTCGCCGTTTACCGAGTTTACTATCGGCTTGCCGTTATATACACGAAGCGCCGCTTCAAGAACTTCGGGTATCGTGGAGTCTATCTGAAGCGGTACTCCCGTAACGCCCTGAATGCTCTTGACCGCCTTTATCATCATAGCTTTTTCGTCAATATCGGGCAGTCCTACATTGACATCGAGTATGTCTGCGCCTGCGTTTACCTGTTCTATCGCCTGACCTAAGATATAATCGATATCATCGTTAATAAGCGCCTGCTTGAACAGCTTCTTGCCGGTGGGGTTTATGCGCTCGCCGATTATGCGGGGGCGGTCTACCGCAACGGTTTTTGTTCCGCTGCAAAGCGTGCATACTCTGTCGGCTTTTCTGTGATTATATTTCCTGCCCTTTACCTTGTCTGCGGTACGGCGGATAAACTCGGGTGTAGTGCCGCAGCAACCGCCTATTATTGCGGCGCCGAGCTCGGCTATTTTAACGGCATATACGCTGAACTCTTCTGCGTCAATGGAATATCCGCCCGTAGCAGGGTCGGGCAGTCCTGCGTTAGGCATAACGATAACGGGGATATTTGACTTTTCGCAAAGCTCCGTTATTGTGGGCATAAGCTCCTTGGGGCCAAGCGAGCAGTTTACGCCGACTGCCGAAACGCCCAGTCCCTCGCACAGCAGTATCTCCGACAGTACGGGACAGCCTGTAAAGGTGCGTCCGTTTTCTTCAAAAGTCATACTGCATATTATAGGCAGGGAGCAGTTCTCCTTTGCCGCAAGAATTGCGGCTTTAAGCTCGTACAGGTCGGTCATCGTTTCAAACAGCACAAGGTCTGCGCCTGCGTTACTGCCTGCTATGACCTGCTCCTTGAAATATTCATACGCCTGCTCAAATTTAAGGCTTCCCGTAGGTTCAAGAAGCTGTCCTATAGGACCTATATCAAGCGCACAGAAGACAGGCTTACCGCTTTCTTCTATCGCTTCTTTGCAGTTTTTTATCCCTGCCGTAATTACTTCATCAACGCTCTTGCCGCTGTGGCTGAGCTTATATGCATTTGCGCCGAATGTGTTTGCCGAAATTATATCTGCGCCTGCGTCTATATAGCTGCGGTGTATCTCTTTGAGCAAAGCTTTGTCGGTAAGGTTCAGCAGTTCGGGAGTTTCTCCCGTCTTAAGTCCCTTTGCCTGAAGCTGTGTGCCCATAGCACCGTCGAAAATGAGCAGACCTCTTTCGGCGAGCAATTCTTTAATTTCCACAGTGTCCTCCGCTTTTTCTGAATTTACATTTATCTTTCATATTACAGCTTTCACAGCCTCTGCTTTTGCGCTCCACTTCGCCGTCGGAAAGCCCTATGAAAGCCGTTACCGACTTTGTCGGCACCATCATATTGCTGTCCATTACCGTAAGACCTATCCTCTTTTGTGCATTGAGGATCGACAGCAGGCTGTACTGGATATCAAGCGGCAAGTCGCCGTAGCCGGGCGAAAATCTCCACGTACGGCTGTTGCACTTTACTTTTTCAAAAATCTCCGATTCCGCCTTGTTGCAAACCTGCTCAACAGCGGCGCTTGCAAGGCTGTCTGTTGTTACTGCGCTTGCCATATCCGTCACCTGAAGCTGTCTTAACAGCACATCAACGCCTTGTCCTAAAGTAGCGCACATAAGCACTATGCGGCTGCAGTTTTTAAGATGCTCTGCGGCGTCGTTGCCTCTCAGTATAATATCGCTGTCGGCTATCCTGACTCCCTCGGGTTCAAAGGTTATCGGAAAAACTTCGTAAAGATACTTCGGTGCGGCGGCGCTTATCAGCCGTTTTTCGCACTCGCAAAGCAGCGATATTATGCGCTCGTCGTCAATTTTCTCCTTACAGCCGAGATAGCGCAGAGCCTCTTTTTTATCTATAGCGTCAAGCGTCATAACAGATCCTTAATGCCGTTATATATACGGGTTGCGACTGCGGGATTGTTCATCGCATAAAGGTGTATGCCCTCTACATCGTTTGAAATAAGGTCAACTATCTGGTCGATGGCATAAGCTATACCTGCACTGCGAAGCGCCTCAGGGTCGTTCTCGTACTTCTGCATCATTTTTACAAACTTTGAGGGCAGGCTTGATCCGCACATCGTCACCATGCGCTCTATCTGCTTTTTGTTGGTGACGGGCATTATTCCTGCGGAAATGGGAACGGTTATTCCTGCGGCTCTTGCACGCTTCTCAAAATCGTAAAAGCAAGAATTGTCGAAGAACAGCTGTGACACGAGGTGAGAAGCGCCCGAGTCGGTTTTTATCTTCAGATTCTTTATATCTTCTTCGGGCGAAACTGCGTCAACATGGGTTTCGGGATAGCACGCTCCGGCAATGTCAAAACCGCCCTTTGAGGCAATATACGCCGTAAGGTCGCTTGCGTGAGGGAAGTCGTTCTTCGGCTCTTCGTCGGGCTTTGTATCGCCTCTCAGGGCGAGGATATTCTCAATTCCGTTGTCCGCAAAATCACTCAGCATAAAGTCAACATCGTCACGGGTGCTGTTTATGCAGGTGAGGTGAGCCATAGGCTCAATGCCGTATTCCTTCTTGATATGCGAAGCTATCTCGCAGGTGGAACGGTTGGCACGGTTTCCGCCTGCACCGTAGGTAACGCTTATATATGCAGGCTCTATAGCCGCAAGTCCCTCTATCGCCTTGTATACCGTTTCTATAGGGAATGTCTTGTTAGGCGGAAAGACTTCAAGCGAAAAAACGGTCTTTCCCCCGGTGTATAGATCTTTTAATTTCATCAGGGATTCTTTCCTTATAATATGTTTCTTATCTTACCGTACTGCCGTTGGGAGTATCTTTGTCAAGGAATACTACCTGCACCTTGTCTCCTGCGTCGCAGGCAAGGAGCATACCGTTGCTCTCTTCTCCGCAGAGCTTTGCGGGAGAAAGATTTGCAACAAAGATTATCTTCTTGCCGATAAGCTCCTCGGGAGTGTAGTATTCCGCAATGCCCGATACTATCTGTCTGCCGCCTCTTGCGTCGTCAACCTGTATCTTAAGCAGTTTTTTGGATTTCTTTATCTTTTCGCAGGCGGTGATTTCGCCGGTTCTGAGCTTCACCTTTGCAAAGTCGTCTATCGTAATTATTCCTGCTTTGTCAAGGTCTTCGTCCTCTTTTATTGTAACTGCAGGCTTCATCATTTCTTCAAGCGCAGTTATCTCCGTCTTGATGTCTATTCTCGGGAAGAGTACTTCGCCTTTCTTAACCGTAACTTCTGCCGCAAGAACGCCGAATGTGCCGAGCGTATCGTATGCGGTATTTTCGGCAGCTGCACCTATCTGCTCCCAAACTTTCGGCATTGTGCAAGGCATAAAGGGGAAAAGCAGAGAAGAGCATATTCTCACCGTTTCGAGCAGGTTGTACAGTACCGAAGCAAGACGGGGCTTGTTTGCTTCATCCTTTGCAAGAACCCACGGAGCAGTTTCGTCAATGTACTTGTTCGCACGGGATATCACCTTGAATATCTCCTCAAGCGCCTTTGAAAGCTGAGCCTGCTCTATAAGCGGAGTTACCGTTTCACAAAGCGACTGCGCCATACCGATAAGCTGCTCGTCAAGTGCGTCTGCCGCCCTGTCGGAAGGCAGTGTGCCGCCGAAGTACTTGTCAACCATCGCAACCGTTCTTGAAACAAGGTTGCCCAGATCGTTTGCAAGGTCGGCGTTTATTCTTGTCAGCATAAGCTCGTTTGTGAAGTTGCAGTCGCTGCCGTAGGGCATATCACGCAGTATCTGATAGCGCACAGCGTCAACGCCGTAACGCTGGGACAGTACAAACGGATCGACTACATTTCCCTTTGACTTGCTCATCTTGTCGCCGTTGAAGTTTATCCAGCCGTGACCGTAAAGGTGCTTGGGCAGCGGCAGGTCGAGCATCATAAGGATTATCGGCCATACTATAGAATGGAAACGCACGATTTCTTTAGCGGTCATGTGCATATCCGCAGGCCAGTACTTGTCAAAGTCATCATACTTGCCGTTTGCGTAGCCCAGAGCGCTGATATAGTTTGAAAGGGCGTCTACCCATACATATACAACGTGTCCCTCGTCAAAGTCAACCGGTACACCCCAGGTAAAGCTGGTTCTTGATACGCAAAGGTCTTCAAGACCGGGCTTTATGAAGTTGTTTACCATCTCATTAACACGGCTTTTAGGCTGGAGGTAGTCTGTTTCGGTGAGGAACTTTTCTACCTTGTCGGCAAAGTCCGAAAGGCGAAGGAAGTACGCTTCTTCATTCGCTTCGATAACCTCTCTGCCGCAGTCGGGACACTTGCCGTCTACAAGCTGGCTCTCCGTCCAGAAGCTCTCGCACGGAGTGCAGTATTTTCCCTTGTATGTTCCTTTATAAATGTATCCCTTGTCGTACAGCTCACGGAATATCTTCTGCACCGTCTCTACATGATAATCATCGGTAGTTCTTATAAAGCGGTCATAGCTTATGCCCATAACCTCCCACAGACGCTTGAAGTTTGCAACTATCTCATCAACATACTCTTTGGGAGTAATGCCTTTTTCCTTTGCTTTAAGCTCGATTTTCTGTCCGTGCTCGTCGGTGCCGGTAAGGAACATTACATCATAGCCCTGCATTCTCTTGAATCTTGCAATAGTGTCGCAGGCTACCGTAGTATAACAGTGTCCTATGTGAGGATTTCCCGAAGGGTAATATATCGGGGTAGTTATATAGTATCTTTTGTCCATTTTATTATTCTCCTTGATTGAT
>JAEDNF010000109.1 GCA_016302655.1 Oscillospiraceae bacterium
TTCTGTATTTTTCTGATTTGTGCTATATTAAGCTTTTCCCCCGCTAATGAACTTATCAACGCATTCTATCCAGTCCTTGCTGTGATATATGGCAAGCTCTGCGTGTTTATATCCTTCAAAACAGCGTATCTGCGTCTGCGGATAGATTTCTTTCATTCGTTTTGCGGATTTCGCCGATACAGATTCATTTCCTTTAGTTCCGTGCATAAACAGTATCGAAGTATCCTTGCCGTGTTCGCAAGCGCTGATGTTTACACTGAATACGCTTCTTACAATATTTGAAATCGAGCTGTCCGACATAGTATCGGCAAATTTAAGAAAGCTCTCAAGATATTTTTCGGGCAGGAAATCCTTCTTGAAGCTTTCAAGAGTTTTCTTATCCCTCGCCTTTGATTTATGTATTATAGAGATATACGATTTTTCCATGATCCACACAGGGAGCTTTCCCACAGGCGACAGCGGTGCGCCGTCAAGCACCAGATAGTTTATGTTCAGCTTTCCGCTTTCAAAAATCTTATATGCTATTGCGCCGCCCATAGACAATCCGCAGATAGTATCCACATCATTGCCGAAGTTTGTGAGCATATATTCGATTATCCGCTCAGCCTCGTCTTCTACGGAGCTATACTCGCTCGCTTCTTCTTCGATATGACCGTCAAGCGCCGGAACAATAACATAATAGTTCTCGGAGAAATAGTCTATACTCTCCTGCCATATCTGCCACGGTGTAAGTACACCGTGAATAAGTATCATCTTTTTGTTTTCTTTATTTCCGAATGTGTGAAATCTCATCTTATTCTCCTTTAAAGTCTATTCCGAATCTGACATCGGGTTGATTCGGATTATGCTTGCCTATCATCTTTTCCATCCATATCATGTCGTACCACTTGCCGAACTTATATCCGCCCTTTCTGCACCGATAGCTCTTCAAGCTCTGTATTTGTCGGTGTTTCCATATAATATCCTTTCTTCGGAATTATCGCACGGATATTCCTATCATAACCGTTTCTTCTTCCCTGTTGCTCCATACGGAATGAGGGATAGTTCCTTTTACCAAAAAGGATTCATCCTGATGGATTATTACCGTTTCTTCGCCAAGCAACACCTTAGCTTCGCCCTTTACCACTATAAAGAGGTGGTTATGCTCGTGAGTATGCTGCTCTGTAGGTCCTCCGCCTTTTAAATTGATATACGCTATTGAACCGTCAATTATCTCTCCCACATTTGTGAACAGCTTCTTTGCTTCAAAGTTTATATGGTCGGGTGGAGTCATAAATCCTTCTCTCATTTTTCCTTTTCCTTTCAAAAAAAATATACCAATCAGTCGAATTTCTTTATATACACCCTTGACATATTCCCGTGTGTATCAGGCATCATCCGATAAAACTCACAGCCGTATTTTTCATAAAGCCCGATGTGATCGGTAGATATATAAGCACGGCTTACACCCTCGGCTTTTGCTATCCTTGCTGTTTCCTCAAACAATTTGCCGATATAACGATGTCCCCGCCATTCAGGAAATGTATATACAAATCCTATCCACGGGGTTAATTCGGTTGACGGAATATCATCTCTTTTTGCGTAAGTACAGAATGAAACAAGCTCGTCTTCATCAATAAGCATCAGCACCTTAGTGTTGTCGCCTAAAACTTCAAACAGCTTGCCGCCGCTTATTAATTCGTGCAGAAATTTGCCTGCTCCCCAATCACAGCCGCCTATCTTTTGAAGCCAGTATTCTTTTCTGTCGCTGTCAAAGTAATTGATTACCTGCATTTTCCCCATCCATAACGATTGCTTTTCTTAAGTTCTGTTCCGATAAGATAATAATATCACATTAACGGATAATAATCAACGCAAAATGAAAACCCGACCGAAAATATTGCGCTCGGTCGGTAATACTTATTTCTTCCCTGAAAAACGGAATTCGTCACTTTACTTAAAACCCCATAGCTGTTTTGACAATTTTTGTTTTCTCTGTTCCTATAAGATTTTCTAACAGGACAAATGCAACTTCAGGTGCGGTCTGAGGGCAATATGATGTGATTATATTATCCGTTTTAACTACAGGCAAATTAACAATTTCAACTCCATATTCAGCAAGTTGTTTTTGCCGTTGCCCATTGTTCAGATGATAAGTTGTGGCTTTTTTGCCTGTTAATATGCCGCTGTGACCAAGTGCAAGGGCTCCGACACACACTGTTGCAATCATTTTATTCATATCATTGAATTTTCTGATGATATCGGCTAATTCTTTTGAAAAGGCTTCTTCATAAAATCCAAACTCTTCAAAACCACCCGGAATTGCCAATGCATCATAGTCATCCACGCTTATATCTTTTAACAGTACATCAACAGTTACCGGTACATTAAATGCACTTGTAACAGTTTTTTGAAAACCGCAAGTTACAACGCTAACATCATAACGGTAATCATTTCTTGCCCAACCCAAAACATCAATGAATACACTCGCCTCCATTGTTTCAAAACCTTTTGCAAGAAATAAAAGAATTTTCATAACTTACCACCTCCAAAAATTCCGCCTTGCCGAGTGCCTCGGCTCGCAGTTCCGCCTATCTAAATGTTTGATTTATTTTACAGATTCGTTAACGGCGGGGATAAAACGAAGTTATACATATTCAACCGTTCTCCAGTATTTCAAGGCAACGCTTCATTGACTCTTCAAACTCTTCATCGTTGTTGTTTTTGAAAATGATGAAGTCGCCCTTGTCGGCAGGATCGTCAAGCTCTTCCGGCACGGAAAAGTTACAGCCTGCTATATATTCATCCCAGTGGGCAAGCTTCCAGGTATCCCTGTCGGAATTACGCATTATCATACGCTCGTGCACGATTTCGGGCGATGTCTCCACCCATACCGATACAAGCTTTGCGCCCTTTTGGCTTAGCTTTTCCCTGAGATTTTTAATATACTCGGCGTCTCTTATCTCACGGGAAAAGGGCGCATTTATAAGAACGATATCGTCATAGTCAAGCGCCTCAAAGGCAAGCGCCAGAATACAGTCATATTCATAATCGCGGATGTTCTCCTCAAAAAAGTCGCTGCTCCTGTCATAAGGCTCTCCTGCTACCGCAAATATCTGCTTTGACAGCGGAATAAGCGTGTCTTTGTCAAGATATACCACATGGCAAAGCCGCTTTGCGAGCTGTTTTGATACATAGGTTTTTCCGCACGCAGGCGGTGATACTACGATAATAAGTTTTTTCTCCAAGAAAATCACCCCTTTGGTACAATTTTATCACATATCGGAGCAATTTGCAAATGTAATAAAACCTTGCTTTGCCCGACATTATGCGTAATATCTTCCGCACAAATAAAAAGCCGCCGCAAATGTGAAAAGCACCTGCGGCAGCCAATTGATTATTATTTTTCTCCTTCGGGGCGGAAGGTATGCTCTTTAAACGCTATACAGTTTCCGCCGATGCGTTTTGCGGCGTTCTGCGAGCGCAGAGCCTTATCGTATACGCTGTCGAAGTTATCGCCCTGCGTTCCTCTTGCGGCGCTTACCGTAACGGTTATACAGCGATATCGCTCTGCCTCGGGGAACGGTATCTTCATATCCTTAATAGCGCTTCTTATTTCCTCGCTCAGCACTATCGCCTCTTTATCCGATTTTGCAGGCAGACAGACAAGCACTGTATCACTCTCATAACGGCATATAATATCCGTGTGAGGCTTTGAGATTATCTTGACGCAGTTTGAAACTCTGTCAAGCACCTCGTCGGAACGCTCGTTTCCGTAAAGGCGGTTGTACTGTGCAAAGCCGTCAATGTCAACAAGAAGCAATGCTATATCTTTTCCTTCGTTTAAAAGCCCTGTTGCTTTTTCAATGCCGTACGCTCTGTTGTAAAGGTCTGTACGGCTGTCCATAACAGCAGACAGCTTCATTCTCTGCTTGTCCTCTTTTATCCGCTTTGAATTAAGCATCCTTGCGGAATACAGGCTGTAAGCCGAGCAGGAAGAAATAAAGCCCAGAGCGGCTATCCCCCACGCCGTAACGGAATAATATACGGAAATGTTGTTTATTACGCAGATAACGGTATACCACAGGGGTATCACTCCCATAAAGAAAGCCGAAGCTGCAGGCGAAAACAGCGGTACAGCCGCAAATACGGCTATCGTTATCGCTGTCTGTGCAAAGCCCGATGCACCTTGGGCACAGCCTGTGACCTTAATGCAGTATGACAGCAAAAACAGCGCCCAGAAGACATAAGGATAATAGGCAGGATATTTTCCGCTGAAATAAAAGCCGAAGCCGATTGCACACACAGCCGTAAACAGCAAAAGCACTTCTCCTGCTATCTCTGCTCCGCCGCCGCTTGTAACAGCGCCTTCAAAGAATATACTCAAAAATGTGCATAAAATTATTACTACCGACGCTATCGGGATAATACGGCAGTTATAGCGTGATATGCAGGAAGAAAGCTGGCTCTTGCCGCTTTTGCCGTCAATGCTCTGTCGGCAGGATTTTTCCACCGCACCTAACGGCATACGGTTTTTTATTTCATTTACTCCGTGAAAAAACAACTCTGTGACTTTCATCTATTGTTATTCCTTTCGGTTATCATCCGAATTTGTAAAGTTTCTTCCGCAATTTTCGCAGAAGGATGAATTTCCGTCTGTTTTTGTATGGCAGTACGGACACTCGTCATAATGAACAAGCTGAACGCTTCCGTCATCAATAACAAAATCATCAATTTCGGGATGGTCGGTAAACAGGTTCTTTCGCTTACTGAAATAAATGTAGTTTATAATAGACCAAACGCCGGAAAATGCCGTAATAGCAATTGCAGTACTGATAATGAGGCTCAAGGTATAAACCTCCGGAGTGAGCATCATTTTGATATATCCTCCCATAAACTGACGCAAGCCGTTTATTATCGGGTATGATATCAGAAAAGCAATTATCAGCTTATACGCATATTTTGCGAGCGTGCCCATTTTTAAAAATACAAGCAAACAGAGTATAAGCATATAAGCCATTATAAATAAGTCCGCTATGCAGATAAGTGTAAACATACCCACATTGAAATTCGGGTAAGCCGTGTATATTGCTTCGATGATTTCGTGAT
Organism: Oscillospiraceae bacterium; assembly: GCA_016302655.1. GTDB lineage: Bacteria > Bacillota > Clostridia > Oscillospirales > Ruminococcaceae > Ruminiclostridium_E. The sequence continues at coordinate 5,089 of JAEDNF010000109.1, forward strand.
CGTTCATAGAAACAGCGATCTGAATATACTGTATCACAACCGATATACAGTTAACAACATTAAGCACCATCGCCACATAGCGGAAGTACTTGAACCATTTAAGCGGCAGAGGATAGTATTCCATTCTGTGCTTTACATGATAACGCCTTAACTCACGCTCTTTTTTCCTGTTTTCCTTGTCCATTTTTACATCCTTTCAGTCGGCGAAAAGGTCTTTCCTTTTCTTAAAATACCGAAGGTTCAGTATCATCCAGAAAACCATAAGCACCACCGCAAAGGCGGCAAAAAGAATATTCGACACATCGACCTTATATTCGGTATTAATGAATATAAAGTATCTGAACAGCTCGCCTGCCGCCGTGCTGACAGCGTTAATGCAGGAAGTGAAGATGATGAAGAGCTTAAGCCATCTGTAAGACTCTGCGGTAAGCTCCGCCATCTTTCTGTAGGTTACAACGCAAAGCACAACAACAGCCGCAAGAAGCACCGCCATAACAATATTGTATACATTGAACAGCGGCAGAACGGTATCGATAACATCGCTTTGCAATGCCTTTTTTACTTCGTCGCTGTTTGATGACACGACCGACATTATACAGGAAACTACCGAACAGCCCGATATTATTCCCTGAAGCACAATTACCGCCGTTTTGAATATCCTCAGCCACAGAGTCGGCAGAGGGTACGAATATAAGCGGTGCTTTGCACTGCGTATTTTTGCGCTGCGGTCTGCAGGCGCAAGTGTTTTATTGCTTTTTGAATCAGACATCCCGTGATAATATTCCTTTCGATCGGAAAAACGCATTTTTACTTAGCCAAGTGTATGCAGTCAGTTCTTACAAGGCACTTTCTGGGGCACGC
>JAEDNF010000110.1 GCA_016302655.1 Oscillospiraceae bacterium
GAATAACTCCCTTAGGTGCATTCTTGTCAAGGGTAAGGTCATTTCCTACATAACCGTAGAAACCGCCATTCTCATCATCTTCAAGAGCATTCCAGAAAGGAATGATATGTTCTGTAAGTTCTTTTTTACATTCACGAGCGAGCATTGTTTGTATCTCCTTATTCAAAAATTTTATTCATAACAAGTCCTGTAGTGAGCTTAGGATAGAAATAAGTGGATTTTTGCGGCATCTTCTCACCTGCAAGAGCAACATCTCTTATTTCTGATACTCTTGTGGGGTTGAGGATAAAGCTGCAGTCGGCGATGCCGTTGTCAACCGCTTCGATAGCTTCATCAAGAACTCTTGTGTACGTGAGATTCTTCTGATTAGCCATATTTTCTTTATCTATGCCGAATATTCTTTCAAGTACAAGCGTATGCAGAACACTTACATCAAGTTCGCACAGAGCCTTGCTTGCACCCGGCATAAGCTCGTGCATAATTTCTGTGCTCTTAAGCGTCATTAAAGTATAACTTCCGCCGTGATACAGTACAAAGGCTTTCTTTCCGTCTTTATATGCCTTATCAAGCTTCTCGGTACTGTCTTTGCGTGAAAGTGATGTTTCAATATCAAAATGGTCACGGGAGCGTTCAATAACGGCATCAATATCAAAATTCTCAAGATCTCTTACTATTCGATGTGTAGGGAAGACAACAAGACCGCTGTTTTCCATATTCACAAGCATCATAGTAACATATTCAGATGAACCTATATAGGCTGTATTTTCGGCAATGTGTTTTTTATAGCGAAGAGCGGTTTCATAGCGGTGGTGACCGTCGGCAATATAAAGCTTTTTATCAGCCATTTTTTCGGTAAGCTGTGAAATAAACGCTTCATCGTATACGCACCAGAGTCTGTGAGTTACGCCGTCAGCATCTGTAAACTGTTTGTCAGGCTCTCTTTTACTTTCATTGTCAATCATAGAGAAAACGCTGTTGTCATCATCCATATACAATGAATATATCTGGCTGAAGTTACAGCCGGTAGCACACATCAGGTTGAACCTGTCTTCCTTTGCTTTAGAAAGAGTTTCCTCATGAGGAAGAATTATTCCTTTAGAAAATTCTTCAAGCTTTACAAGAGAAACATATCCTTTTACGCTGTAGTTTGCACCGAGTGCGTCAAATACCATTTCATAGATATATATACCAGGTTTTTCATCACATCTCAGTATGTCGTCCTCAAGCCACTTGTCAAGACATTCTCTTGCTTTTGCGTAAGCTTCATCGGTATCTCCGGCTGTTTTTGGAAGTTCAAGCCTTATTATATTATAGGGGTTTTCAGCGATATACTGCTTTTTCTGCTCAGAGCTAATTATGTCATAAGGAGGGCAGCAGACCTTGCCTGTTTCACCGGCCTTATCGGTAAATCTCAGTCCCTTGAACGATTTGATTTCAGCCATATCTGTATTCCTTTCATTGTAAAATCAGATAAAATATACCTTTATCTCATTTAAAGCGTTCAGCTTGTATCCAAGTTATGAACACAAGCTGAACTGTACTGCAGGGCTATCAGTCATCTTTGCCGCAGCACTTCTTATATTTCTTTCCGCTTCCGCAGGGGCAGGGATCATTTCTGCCAACCTTCTGAGCTGCAGTTTTCTTAACTGTAGTATGCGAACCTGCATTCTCGGGTTCGGGCTTCATAACCTGTTCACGCTGAGGAGGCTCTTCGGTTCTGACTTTAACCGTAAGAACAAGTCTTGCTGTGTCTTCACGGATAGATGCGATCATTTCATCGAACATTGCAAAGCCTTCGATACGGTACTCGACAACAGGATCTCTCTGAGCATAGCTTCTGAGATATATACCGCGTTTAAGCTCTTCCATTGCGTCTATGTGATCCATCCACTTGGTATCAACAACTTTAAGAAGGCATATACGCTCTATCTCACGCATCATTTCTGCTCCGAATTCTTCTTCACGCTTAGCGTAAAGCTCATCGGCACGCTCATTGAGCAGTTTGATTATATCCTTGCGGTCGATATTATTAAGATCGTCTGTGGTATAATTGAAATCATCTTCCTTGGTAAGCATATTTGCGAAATGCTCACGCAGACCGATGAAGTTCCAGTTTTCGGGGTATTCATCAGAACAGTATAGCTTAACATTTTCCTCGATGGTTTCTTTGATCATGCTCTTTACATAATCGCTGACATCCTCGCCGTCAAGCACCTTAGCTCGCTGTGAATAGATTGTCATACGCTGCTGAGACATAACATCGTCAAAGTCAAGGACATTTTTACGGATAGAGAAGTTTCTGCCTTCGACCTTTCGCTGTGAGGATTCGATCGTTTTTGTGAGGAATCCGTTTTCGATAGGCATATCATCTTCGATTCCGAGAGTCTGCATAACGCTCTGAACTCTTTCTCCGCCGAACTTTCTCATAAGGTCGTCTTCAAGTGAAATGAAGAATCTGCTTTCGCCGGGGTCGCCCTGTCGTCCTGCACGGCCTCTCAGCTGATTGTCTATACGGCGTGATTCGTGACGCTCAGTACCGAGAATAAACAGACCGCCTGCCTCTTTAACTTCTTCTGCCTCGTCTTCGATTGCCGCTTTAAACTCGTCGTTATATCTGATATATGTCTGTCTTGCATTGAGGATTTCTTCGTTATCTGTTTCGGCAAAGCCGGTAGCTTCATTTATAAGCTCTTCGTCCATGCCTTCTTTTCTCATTTTTGCTTTTGCAAGATACTCTGCATTACCGCCAAGCATGATATCGGTACCACGACCTGCCATATTGGTAGCTATGGTGACAGCACCCTTCTTACCTGCCTGAGCAATTATTTCTGCTTCACGCTCGTGATTCTTTGCATTGAGCACTTCGTGCTTAATGCCTTTTTTCTTAAGCATAGAGGAGAGCAGTTCGGATTTTTCAATCGTTATTGTACCGACAAGTACAGGCTGTCCTTTTGCGTGACATTCTTCTATCTGACGGATAACCGCCTTGTATTTGCCTTCTTCGTTCTTATATACCTGGTCTTCGTGGTCTATTCTGGCAACGGGCTTGTTCGTGGGAATCTCTATTACATCAAGAGCGTAAATCTCCCTGAACTCGCTTTCTTCCGTCATGGCAGTACCGGTCATACCGGACAGTTTATCGTAAAGGCGGAAGAAGTTCTGGAATGTGATAGTCGCAAGCGTCTTGCTTTCATTCTTTACTTTTACGCCTTCTTTTGCTTCGATAGCCTGATGTAAGCCTTCGTTGAATCTACGGCCGAACATAAGTCTGCCGGTAAATTCATCAACGATTACTATTTCGCCGTCTTTTACTACATAATCTACATCACGCTTCATAACGCCAACGGCTTTTATAGCCTGGTTAACATGGTGCAGAAGTGTCATATTTTCAGCGTCCATGAGGTTTTCAACGCCGAAATAAGCTTCAGCCTTTTTAACACCACGCTGGGTAAGTGTAGCGTTCTTTGCTTTTTCGTCTATGATATAGTCGCCGTCAAACTGATCCTGGTCTTCCTTGCTGTCAAGATCTACTACAGTAAACGGCTTTAAGTTCAGAGCCAGTTTATTTGCCTTCATATAAAGGTCGGTAGACTTGTCACCGGGGCCTGAAATGATAAGGGGTGTTCTTGCTTCATCTATGAGGATAGAGTCGACCTCATCGACAATTGCAAAGTTAAATTCACGCTGAACCTTATCTTGCTTGTGAATACACATATTGTCACGAAGATAGTCAAAGCCGAACTCGTTATTTGTTCCGTAAGTAACATCACAGTTATAGGACTTTCTTCTTTCGTCATTTTTCATGTCGTGGAGAATAAGACCTACAGTAAGACCGAGGAATCTGTGAACACGGCCTATCATCTCACCGTCACGCTTTGCAAGGTAGTCGTTAACAGTAACTACGTGTACTCCTTTGCCGCTGAGCGCAACAAGGTATGAAGGCAGAGCCGCAACGAATGTTTTACCTTCACCGGTTCTCATTTCTGCTATTCGTCCCTGGAAAAGTATGATACCGCCGAGTATCTGTACAGGGTAGGGCTTTTTACCGAGAACTCTCCACATTGCCTCACGGCAGACAGCAAATGCGTCGGGAAGAATATCTTCAAGAGTTTCTCCGTCAGCAAGTCTTGCCTTAAGTGCAGGAGTCTGTGCTTTCAATTCTGTATCTGTCATCGCTGAGTACTGTGACTCAAGCTCCAGTACCTTATCTTTTAAAGGTGTTATTCTTTTGATTTCTTTTTCGGAGTAGTTTCCGAAAATCTTAGTAAGCAATCCCATTTAATGTGCTTTTCCTTTCGTATTTGAGTAACCGCGTGCAATAAACTCAGAAGTTCAAATGCGACACAGGCATATTGACATATTTTAGTTTACATTCTTTTATATTATACACTCACAAAACGATTTTGTCAATATAACGCAGAGGCTGTAACCAAATTTTCAAGTGAGGTGAGAAAAGTGTCGAATATGAAAAAATCTATTGACTGATTCGCACTTCCGTGATAAAATATATTAAAAGTGGTTTTACTGCGAAAGGATTACAATATGCTCATAAATATGATGGAACACTATGTTGACGAAAGACTGTCAGAACTTCTCAAAGATTATGATTGCTGTAAATGCGAGGCTTGCGTTGAGGATATGAAAGCGTATGCTCTTAATCGTCTTCCTGCAAGATATGTCAGCACGGTTAACGGACAGGTTTTCACCCGTATTCAGCAGGAGCTGGAGAACCAGCCTTCTGTAGACCTTGATATTGCTGTCATCAAGGCTATTGAGCATATCAGCTCAAGTCCGAGACATTAAATTTTATTTTGCGGATATTCGGCTGATATTCTTGATTTATTGACTTTATCCGCAAGATAAGTTATAATAATATTATACCGTAAGGTGCGAGTACACTTTCACCAAACGGATTAGGTTTATTTTACCTGACTGATTTGAAAGCTTAGGCTGACAAAAAAGCAAGGTGTTATTGTTTTACGGTTTTTGCGTAGAGCTGTGCCCTTGCACAGCTCTATAATTTTTTATAAGAAAAAAGGTGAGAAAATGTGTAGTCAAAGCAGAGTAGCACTGATTGGGATAGTTGTTTCCGAACCTGCTTCTGTACCGAAGCTTAATGAATATCTACACGAATGTGCCGGATATATAATCGGCAGAATGGGAGTCCCTTATGAAAAGTCAGGCGTATCAATTATCAGCGTAGCTATCGACGCTCCGCAGGATGTGATAAATACCTTGTCGGGCAGACTCGGTGCGCTGAAAGGGGTTACTTCCAAGACCATATATCAGAAGCTGCCCGAGGAAAACGAAAAGGCAAAGGTGACTTGCGTATGACTGATTGTGTCGCACTTATAGACAAACTCTACAGTACGCATCATCTGGATAGTAAAGAGTATGTTGCTCTTATAAAGAACGGTGAGAGCCATAGCGATTATCTTTTTGCTTTGTCCGATAAGGTGCGAAGGGAACATTACGGCGATGAAGTGTATCTGCGCGGGCTTATCGAGTTTTCCTCCTATTGCAAAAATGATTGCTATTATTGCGGCATAAGGTGCGGTAATAAACAGGCGGAGCGTTACCGTCTTAATAAAGAACAGATACTTGAATGTTGCGGTACAGGCTATGAGCTTGGATTCAGAACATTTGTACTGCAGGGCGGAGAGGATCCGTTCTATACCGACGATATGATATGTGATATCGTATCTTCAATAAAAAAGGTTTATCCCGATTGTGCGGTAACATTGTCAATAGGTGAAAAGAGCGAGGAAAGCTACCGCAGATATTATGAAAGCGGTGCAGATCGATATCTGTTAAGGCACGAAACGGCTGATTATGAACATTATTCAAAACTGCATCCGGTCGGGTTATCAGCTGAAAACAGACAGAACTGTCTTAGGATGCTCAAGAAAATCGGTTTTCAGACCGGAGCCGGATTTATGGT
>JAEDNF010000111.1 GCA_016302655.1 Oscillospiraceae bacterium
CAAGAAACGCAGACAGCATTTCTCTCAGATGGAATAAGCAGGACGGCGTAAGCGGATATATACTTGAATATCTGAGCGGAAATAAATTCGACAAGCTGGCTGACAAGGGCAGCGTAAGCTCCGTATCGCATAAGGTAACAGGACTTGAATCCGGCAAGCTGTACAAGTTCAGAGTAAGAGCATACGTAAACGACGGCAGCAGACGTATATACGGAAGCTACAGCCCCGTACTGTGCGTAAGAACTCTGCCTAAAGCTATGACAAACGTTTCTCTCGGCGCAAGAACAGATACTTCTGTTACTCTTAAGTGGGACAAGAACGAAACCGCAAACGGCGCAGTAGTAGAAATGTACAGCGGCGGACAGTGGAAAACGGTAGCTGTAAAGACTTCAAACACAGCTGTATCCCACAAGATAACCGGTCTTAAAGCCTCTACTACATATAAGTTCAGAGTAAGAGCATTTATTAACGATGAAAGCGGAAAGATTTACAGCGTATATAACGTTACTCTGACTGAAGCAACCGCACCTTCAGCAGTAGCAAACTTCAGAACGGTTATATCCGCAAGAACAGCGGTTCGTTTCAACTGGAACAGAAACGCATCAGCCGACGGCTATATCGTAGAAATGAAAATCAACAATAAGTGGACTACGATAGCAAACTTTGACAGCAATAAATCAATAGCGGCTGCAAAAACCGGACTTACCCCCGGCACGGAATATCAGGCCCGTATCAGAGCATACAAGACAATAAACGGCAAGGTAATTTACGGCGCTTACAGCTATATCGACACAGCAACGGCAGTCTGAATATACTAAAGCGGAGAGCAGGAAATCTGCTCTCCGCTTATTTTTTCATTATCATCGGCTTTTATCTGAAAAGCGTACATTCGCCGCTTCTGCGGTAATAAGCGATACGCTCTTCTATAACTTCACGGGTGGTGTTGTAATACTGTGCAAGGCAGTCTATGCAGTAAAATTCATCGGCGTTTCGGGTGACGAGCTTACGGTATATCGCTATATCGTCGCCGCCCAGAGCCGCACCGCATTTGATGCAGGTACTGTAATTTGACATTACAGCTTTACCACCTTTGCTCTGTATACGGCACAGTCATGAGGCTGAATAGTAGTAACAAATCTCTCGGAGCATCTGCCTGCGTCCTCGTGCGCCCAGCAGTCGTACATCTCAAGGCCTCTTCCTGCCGCTGTGCTGAGTCCGATGTCCCACAGCTGAAGCGACATCTCGGCAGGTACATCGCTGAAGTTGAACATACCTATAGCATAATCGCCGTTTGAAAGCGGCTTTACAAGAGAGAATACATTCTCGGGGTTGTTCCACTGGCTTATGCGGTAAGGTCCTCTGCACTCGATATCCTGATTTATCGCAATGACCTCTCGGTTTGTGAGGATCTTTTTTGTTTCTTCCGTCATTGCACGGACATCACAACCTATCATAAGCGGTGAGTTCATTATTGCCCAGAGGGAGAAATGTGTCTTGTACTCGGTATCGGTACAGCCGCCCAGTCCCTTGCCGTCCTTGTTTGCAAACTGGTCGTCGCTCTCGCCGTTTATGAACTGGTTGTTCGAGCCGCCGTGCATACCTACTACAAGCATATCAATGTCGTTATGGCAGAAGCATCCGCCGTAGCACTCGTTGCCCATCTGGGATAAAGCAAGGCGCTTTATCGACTCCCAGTTGTCCTGAATGTCGCCTGTTGAACGGAACAGATGCGCTCCGCTTTCTCTTATCCATCTGTATACATTGTCATTGCCCCAGTTGCAAGCGGAGAACAGAATAGTGCGTCCGCAGTTTCTGAGAGCCGCCGACATACGCTTGTAGAGTATCTCGCCGGGTATATGCTCGGGCTTGTAGCAATAGTCGTACTTGAGATAATCAACGCCCCACTTTGCAAAAGTCTCGGCGTCCTGAAATTCGTGCTCAAAGCTGCCGGGATGACCTGCACAGGTGTGAGTTCCTGCACAGGAATAAATACCGAACTTCAGTCCCTTTGAGTGAACATAATCCGCTACAGGCTTTATACCGTTCGGGAATTTGTAACGGTCGGGGACAAGCTCGCCGTTTGCATCTCTCTGCTTCTCGCTCCAGCAATCGTCTATAACAACATACTCATATCCTGCGTCTTTCAGTCCGCTGTCAACTATTGCGTCTGCCGCCTGCTTTATCAGCTGTTCGTTTATTTCCCAGGTGAATGTGTTCCAGCTGTTCCATCCCATAGGGGGAGTCATACCTGCTAATTTTTCCATAGATGTTTTCCTTTCGTATAACAATCAAGGCTTATATTATTCCTCGAATGAATCTTCCTCGTCTCTTGTGTTCCAGAGCTCTACAAGACGCTCCATCTCTTCTTCGGTAAGAGAGATACCCTTGCCCATACGGCTGTGATCGGGCGACCATGAGCGGATATCATACTTAGGCTCTCTGTCGTTCCAGCTTACCATATTAAGCTCAATGTTGTACTTGCCCTCGCTGATAACTCCGAGCTCCTTTGTTATCTCATACTTGAATTCTGCCATAAAATCTGTTCCTTTCTTGTAATGACAATAATTATATTTCAGGGATTTATTCCCCTTCTGACCTGTTTTTATCGTCTTTTTTGCCCGTCTTCTTTTCTTTTTTCGATGAAGAAGGCTTCTGCTTGGGAAGTCGGGTGCTGTCCGCTACTTCGACAGCGTCGAATATACAGCGGTATCTGGGCGGTATCAGCTTGTTTATATGCCGCTTTCCGAAATACCACATACCGAATTTTGCCGTATCAAGCACGGTATCAAGATAAGTGTTTATATGATTGCGGCTGGTTGTGCCGATATCGATAAATTCTATCATCCTTGCCGGAGGCTCATAGGTGACTATGATGTCGGCAAAGTTGTCGTGTGCGGCAAGGTTTTGGAGTCCCTCAGCCAGTTCCTCGTCGGTGGGAAGCTCTCTCAGCCACTTCTGCTCATCGTCGGGTTCAAGATAGCTGCTATTCTCATCGCTCTGACCGCCGCCGAATGCAAAAACTTTTTTCTGCGCTATTTCGTAGTACTGACCTCGCATAAGCTGACGGAGATTTCCCGATATAAGACGGGTTTTGCCTCCGCACCACTCCTCGACGGGATACTTCTCAAGCAGTTCAAAGTTTTCGTGAACGCCTTCGACAAAAAGAATGTTGTATTTCTTTTTGCCGAGCTTTTTAAGAGTTTTCTGCTCTTTTTTGCTTCCGTCCCATATACAGCCGAAATCGCCCGTAATAATCAGAGCGTCGCCCTTTTTCAGCTTTCTCAGCACAGGCGCATTAAGACGAGTAAGGTCTCCGTGAAGATCTCCCGTAACGCATATCATAAGCTGTTTCCTTCTTCCGTTCGTTCTTTTTGTTTTTAGCGTATGCTCCAGTCTATAGGCTCTATGCCGTTTTGTTCAAGGAACGCATTCACCTTTGAAAAATGGCGGCAGCCGAAAAAGCCGTTATACGCCGACAGCGGACTGGGATGAGCCGCCGTGAAAACAGCGTGGCAAGGATTAGTAATAAGCGGCATTTTCGACTTTGCGTTACTGCCCCAGAGTATAAATGCCGTAGGAACATTCCGTGCGTTCAGCAGTTCGATTATACGGTCTGTGAGTATCTCCCAGCCCTTTCCTCTGTGACTGCCTGCCATACCCTCACGGACAGTAAGAGAAGTGTTGAGCAGCAGTACGCCTTGTCTTGCCCAGTCGGTAAGCTCGCCTACCGACATATCAAAATCTATGCCGATGTCGTTATGTATCTCGGTGAAAATATTCTTCAGCGACGGCGGAGGCATTACCCCTCGCTTTACCGAAAAGCAAAGCCCGTGCGCCTGTCCGGCTCCGTGATAAGGGTCCTGTCCTAACAGCACCGCCTTTACCTTTGAATATGGCGTGTATTTCAGCGCATTGAAGATACATTCCGCAGGCGGATATATGTTGTGAGTGCGGTATTCGCTGACAAGAAACGCTCTCAGCTTTTTATAATAATCACTGCTAAACTGGTCTGCCAGCAGTTCGTCCCATTCGTTCCCTATATTGACCATTTTTCTCTCCGTCAGATATTGTGTGTTCTTGCATAATCGAACAAAAACTGCTGTGCTATGCCCTCGTTGCCTTTAATGCATTCGGGCAGTCCGTCGGGGTACAGCTTCTGCTCAACACGCTTTATCCATACATCACGGGGAAAGGCGTCGGTCTTGTGATAAGCGAAAAGCAAAACGCAGTCAGCGACCTTGTCCCCTACCCCTTTTATCTTTTTGAGCTCTTCTCTTGCCGTGACGGTATCCTTTTCATATAGGCTGTCAAGGTCTACTTCCCGGCTTTCAAGCTTTTCCATTGCGTCGGCTATGTACTTTGCCCTGAAGCCTGCTCTAAGCGGTGCAAGATCTTCCGCCGTAACACCGTATAACCGCTTCTCTGTCGGGAAAATATAACCGTTGTCCGTCTTTTCGCCGAACCGCTCGCACAGTCTGTCTATTATGCCGGTTATACGCTTTATGTTGTTGTTCTGCGATATGATGAAGCTTATCAGCGTTTCAAACGGCTCCTGTATCAGCACTCTTATGCCCGGATTTTCACTGCAGGCAACACGCATATGGCTGTCGCTTGAAAACTGCTTTACAAGCTCGTCATAGTCGGTGTCAAGGTCAAAGTATGAGCGCCAGTAAGGTATATCTTCTTTTTCTATATTACGCAGGGTGAATGTTCCGTCGCTGTTGTCAAAAAGCTCGGCATATCTGCCGCCCGAAATTCCGCAGTATACTCCGTCTGCTTCTCTCCAGCGGAATGCCTGACCGCAGAAAAGCGTCCTGCGTGGATCAAAACCTCTGCATTCAAATGTATATTCCATATCATCATCCGTTTCGTATATGTCAATCGGGGTTTGTCGGGTACGCCCGACGGCGAGTTCCGCCTTCCGAGTGCCTCGACGGTCAGTTCCGCATCTTCTTATCCCCGATGAGACAGGCTTATAAGGCATATATTTCCTGTCAATGCCGATAAAATAAATTTTCAAAATAGGCTTGATTATTTCCGTTATATATAATACAATATTAACAGGAAAATTACAAGCCCGACGGTAAAAATTTTCTTTGTCACGGGCATAAAAATTCGATTAACTGCGAATAACGGAAAAATTAGCGAAAGGAAAATAAAAAGTGAGAGAAAGTATACTGACAATACCCGTAAACGAGGTCTTTGAGCCGAGAGAAGGCTGTCCCATCTGCCGTATGAGAGATACCGTAGAAGAACACATCTGCGAATATATAATGGGCGCCGCTATGATGGAGCCGGATGTCAGACAGGATACCAACCGTCTCGGCTTCTGCTTTACGCACTATCAGCAGCTTATGATGCAGAACAACCGTCTGTCGCTCGGTCTTATGCTGAACAGCCATCTCGAAGAGCTGAGAGGCAATATTTTTGAAAAGAAAGGTTTATTTGCTCCCAAAGACGCAAAGGCAAAAAAGGCAGGCGCTGTGGGAGATACCTGCTTTGTCTGCTCTAAGGTGCAGTGGGGCGTGGACCATATGCTTGAGACGGTCTTTACCATGTTTGTAAAGGACGGAAAGTTCAAGAATCTGTTCAAGACGCAGGAGTGCTTCTGTATGCCGCATTATCACTATCTTGTACAGCAAAGCGAAACAAAGATGGCAAAGAACGACAGAGCCGAGTTTGTCAAGGTTATGGATACTATAATGCAGGAATACATAACAAAGCTGAACTCCGATGTCAACGACTTCTGCAACAGCTTTGACTACCGCAACGCAGGAAAACTGCACAGCGCAGAAATGGAGCATGTCCGCACATCAATAGAACGCAGTGTTTCATTCCTCACCGGCAGAAAGCCGTCTTCAAAGTAATGTTTTTAACCTGAGTTAACCTTTTATTCGGCTAAACAACTCAAAAAAACGCAAAAACGCTTGAA
>JAEDNF010000112.1 GCA_016302655.1 Oscillospiraceae bacterium
AGGACAGAGGATGTCCTGCCGGTAGTCATATCCGTAACCATTTTATCACTTCTTTGGTATATATTCTTCGCTTTACACCTGTTTTACCTGTAAAGCGATTTCGGTGCCGCCTTAGTAAGACGGGCGGCGTAATCTTTAATTATATCTGCAAACTGCAGTTTTTGAACAAATGACGAGGGTATTTCGGAATAGCCGTGTAATGCGCCTTTGAGCGCACCTGCTATAAATGCGCAGATATCGCTAATTCCGTCCTGATTTGCGGCAAGCTGTACGGAGCTGAGATAATCGTAATGAATGCAGGCGCAATATACGCCTATAGCAAGCGCCGAATCGGCGGTGCTTCCGTTGCCGAGCTCAGCAACATCTGTCAAAGGAGAAGTCTCGCTGTCAAGCAAAGATAATGCCTTGTCTAAAGCGGCAAAGCAATCTTCAAAGCCGTCATGGTCCTTTAACATCTTCATTGTATCAAGTACGGCACGCTCTATCGTACTGCCTTTGCAGATAAACGCAATAATTGCGGCAAGAGCGCCTGAAGCAAGATAAGCCGTAGGATGAGAGTGCGTTATCGCCGCAAGCTCACAGCCCACCGAAAAAGCCGAAAACGGATCGCTGTAATAATAAAGTCCGCATGGAACGGCACGGGGCAGACAGTCAAACAGCTTATTCTGATTTATCGGGCGTGATACTCTGCCGTAGCTGTTCTCGCTTTTGATAGACGCAAGCGTCTGTACCAGCTGTTTTGTTGGGTTTCTCTTTTTCGCAAGCGCAGACTCCGAGAGCAAAGGGCAGGGGAAGCCTGTTTCTTCATCATCGAGTATCCACTGCAAATCGACCGATGATGTTCCGCCTGTCTGGGTATAGAGCCATTGCTGTAGAGCAAGGAATACATAGTCGGCGCAGTCTGCCTCTCCGGTTTTAATTCCTGCGGCGTCTCCCCAGAGTATGCCGTGAGCGGTAAAAAGCATTGTCTGCGTCTCGTCGGAAACACGGGCGGTCTTCCTGTGTTTTTCGGGGACGAGTTTAAGCGCGCCCTTTTTGCCGTAGCAGTCCTTTATCTGACTTATGGTCATGGTTTTAACCTGAGAGCCTAAGGCGTCTCCTGCCGCAGCTCCTAAAAGGCATCCTGCAAATCTCTCTTTTTTGTATAGTTTTTTAGCTGACATATTTTCTCCTTACGGGTCTTGCGTTACGCTTTTCAAGCGGTATATCATAAGATCCACAAACCTGCCGTATGAACGGCGGCCGTCGGTCTGTCCCTGCGTTTTCAGATAAGTGTCGTTTACTGCCGCCGCCACTTCGGCAACGGGAGTTTCGTACTTCTTCCAATAAACGCTGTTTGCATTAAGCTCGGCTATAACTTTTTCGTCTGCATAGCTCATAAGCTGTAAGTACGCCTCTTCGCCCGCCGCCGAATAAAATGCGTTTGCCGCATACAAAAGCGCATATATCCATCCTGCGTAATTAAGATACTCGTTATCGGAGCCTATGCAGGCAAGGAAAGCTATATAATTTGCCTCGTCCTCACGCATAAAGCCCTTGAGATGCGAAAGCTCATGGCACACGGTAAACGGCTTTGCAAAGTCGGGGGCGTTCACATTATAATTTGCCTCAACGGTAAAGGGCGCATACATTCCGAGAATGCGTATGCACGACATACCTTCAGACGCAAGCACGGGCTTTGCATTAGGATAAAAGCCGGCAAGGCTGTTATACTCCTCTCCGAGCTTCTCCATTGCCTTAACACATTCCGACTGAAGATCAAGCTTGCCGCCAAGTCTTACGGTAAGCGTTTCATCGGTCTCTATATTTTTTGCCGCCTCGTTTGTGTTTACCATAAGATAAACGCACAGGTCGGCAAGATCCTGCACGGTATAAGTATCCGCATCAAGTCCGCTGACAACCGAAAACGGCGTTCTGTAATAGTTTATTCCGCACAGAAGGGTAAATGCAAGATAAACGCTGACCGCAAAGCACAGTATGACAGACAGTATGCGCATCAGCAGTTTTTTGCGCCGTCCTTTTCCTCTGACAAGAAAAATAACCGACAGCACAGCTCCTACTGCCGCCGCAATTATCACAAGATACAGCAGTATCTCGCATACCGAAAAAGGAACTACCGAAGAAAGTCTGCCAACGGTGTTTACAAAAACGGGGTAAACATTGCACGAGTACCACTCGGCAAAGCCATTTGCGTTACTTGCCGCAAGCGACAGCACAAGCGCAAGTATAAACGCCGGTATGACATAATAGAGCCATTTCGGAACTTTTAAGAAAAAATTTTTAATCTTTATCATCGCCGTACTGCTTTCCGATATTCTCTATATACTCACGGCACTCGCTCCGCAGTGACTCGGGAGACACTATGCTGACCTTGTCTCCCAGCTGGAAAAGCCAGCCGAAAAAGGTCGGGCTCACATTTATTTCTTTTGATATGAAGAAGTGACTGTCGTCCGCCTTGTGCATAACTATATCCGAGCCGAACTTGTCCATAATTACGCTTGTGAGCGAATTGTCACAGCACAGCTTCACCATCTCGGTTTTGCCGCTTGCGAACATACCGAACACCCTGCGGCTGTACTCTCCGATGTTGAATTCTTTTTTCTTGTCCACCGCCTCATCGGATACCTCTACATCTTCCATACGGTCTACCCTGAAATTAGAGATAGAATCGTATTTTTTGTAATATCCGATGCAGTAGTAGTTCTCGTCCTCCCACGCAAGAGAGTAAGGAGATAATGTATAGCGGCCGTCGCTTTTATATACCTTGTTCTTCTTTATATCATATCTGAAATAACGGAAGGTTATCTTTTTGCCGCTGTCTATAGCGTTATGTATAGCCTGTACATTGTAAAATATGCGCTCGTTTACCGTTTTTACACGGTTTGCAACGATAATATTTCTCTGAAGCTCACGGGCTCTGAAATTGCTGGTGAGATGGGATATTTTATTTATCAGCTCACGGGATTTCTTCTCGGTTATGAATTTTGAGCAGGCTACCGCATCGCACAGCAGCTGCAGCTCTTCAAACTGGAATGTGTCCGAAGCAAGATAATAGGCAGTCTGCGAGCCGTTTCTGACGGTACAGATGTCCATATCCATAATATCTCTCAGCACCTCGATATCGGCATATATCGCCTTTCTCTCTGCGCTGATATCGTTTTTTGCGAGCTTAGCGATAATATCGTTTACCGTCAGGGTATGCTCTTCGTCCGACTCCTCACGGAAGATTTTTTCAAGATAAAGAAGCTTTACTTTCTGACCTGCTGAACGTGGCATATTCTACTCCTTTCTTATTCACGAAGAAAATGCATTGTAACGGACAATGCAACAACCGCCGCAAGCAGCACCGATACGATTATTGTAAAGATGTTGTATGCGCCGGATATGTACGGTATCAGCGACATTGCAAGCGCTATACCCGACAGCACCGTAACCGGCGTCTGACGGCGGCTTCTTGTTACCGTCCGTAAAAGAGACAGCAGTGACGCTATCGCAGTAAGTACCGCACATATCATATAATTGAACATTGCATACCCGAAGGGCGTAATGTCGAAATATGAATAATCTTCAAATCTGAACGAGAGCGTTCCGTCCTGTGCCATAATACCGAAACGAAGCACGGCTCCCAGCGGCAGTATCTGTATTACTACTGCCGCAACACAGCACACAAGACGGGCTATCCCGAGAATTTTCATCTTTTTCCCCATATAACAGCCTTATTTTACCTTTATGAAATGTGCAATATAAGATCTGAAGTCGCCCCAGAGCGAAGGGATGTCAAAGCCGCTGTTCATCAGCAGTTCGGCGGAATATACCTTTCCCGTTTCTTCGTGGCGGTAATAACAGCCCTTTTCCAGTCCTTTAAGTCTTACTCTATGCAGGAATACGCTGGGCTCTTTAAGCACCTGGACATATTCAAGCAGAGTTTCGCTCTTGTCCTTTGCGACAAACTGCCATGCGTCAAAGCGGTCATTTGCAAACGGATCGCCGATACGGTAATAGTCGCCGTTTCTGACTAAAGGATTATACTTGTTGAATTCTTCTATCTGCTGTTTTATGGCGTATTTGTCATCGTCGGATATCTTTGTAACATCAAGCTCATAGCCGAAGGTTCCCGACATGGCAACATGACCTCTTGTTTCAAACGGAGTGATCCTGCCTACGCAATGGTTGGGGCTGTCCGATACATGAGCGCCGAAGCAGGAGCAGGGATAGCACATGGATGTGCCGTACTGTATCTTCAGCCTTTCGATAGCGTCGGTGTCGTCGCTTGTCCATATCTGCGGCGAATAGTACAGCATACCTGCGTCAAAGCGTGAGCCGCCGCCTGCACAGTTTTCAAGCAGCAGATCGGGGAAGTCGGTCAGCAGTCTTTCCTGCATCTCGTATACGCCCAGAACATATCTGTGCCATATCTCACGCTGTCTTTCGGCAGGGAATACCTCGTTGCCGACCTCGCTCAGCTGACGGTTCATATCCCATTTTACATACTCGATATTTGCGCTGCTGAGAATAGCCTTTATCCTGTCATAGATATAGTCACGCACTTCTTTTCTTGAAAAGTCCAGTACCAGCTGGCTTCTTACGGTAGTGCGGTGTCTGCCGGGGATGTGTATGCACCAGTCCTGATGCTCGGCGTAAAGCTTGCTGTCGGGGCTTATCATCTCCGGCTCAAACCATATACCGAACTTAAGTCCTATCTTGTTTACTTCATCTACAAGGTGCTTAAGTCCGCCCTTTATCTTATCCTCATTTACAAACCAATCGCCGAGAGATGATTTGTCGTCGTTTCTGTGACCGAACCAGCCGTCGTCCATAACAAGCATCTCTATACCGGCTTTTTTAGCTTCTCTTGCAATGTCAAGAAGCTTGTCGGTGTCAAAGTTAAAATATGTAGCTTCCCAGTTGTTTATAAGTATCGGGCGGCGCATATCCTTCCACTTGCCTCTTATGAGATTGTTTCTCATAACATCGTGGAAGTTTCTTGACATCTGACCGATTCCTTCGCCGGAATAGGTCATTATAACCTCGGGCGCCTGAAAATCCTCGCCCGGCTCAAGATGCCATGAAAAATCGTAAGGGTTTATGCCGAGCAGCGCTCTTGTCTTTTCATACTGGCCGACCTCGACCATACCGAGAAAAGAGCCCGAATATACAAGAGCAAAGCCGTATGCCTCGCCGCAGTCTTCTGTTGCGGTGTGGTCGCACAGCGCAAAGAAGTTGTTGTGTGCGTGGCTTGTTGCGCCTCTGTTTGAGTCGATGGACTGCTTGCCGAAGCGGATGGGGAAACGCTGTACATGGCGCTCTCTTGCCCATGTTCCGTGCAGTGTTATCATATCATAGTCCATTCTGTCAAGGTCAAGGCTCATCGAAATAAGTCTTCTTATATCTATTGAGGAAAGTCCGTTGTTTTCAACTCTTACACTTCTTGTTATTACATCATATTTCGGGAAAACGCTGTAGCAAAGCGTTATATCAAGTCCGCTGTGGGGATCGCAGCAGAATACTTCAAGAGTCTGCGCCTCATCGTCTGCGGCATAGGTTGCAGGCAGACCTTTAAGCTTCGGCTTGCCGTCGGTTATTCTGTAATCATTATAGTAGCACTCGCAGGCGGACATACCGTTCCTGTCCATCACCTGCATGGCAGGTTCTCTGAAATCCGCAACGCCCGATGTGGGAAATTCTATCGGCGCGCAGTCAAAGCTGTGCGGACCCATAGCGTCATGCACCGCAGGTACAAAAGGCTCGTCGCCCGGTATCCTCAGCATATGAGTTATATCCGTTTCGGGAATGTATCCGCCGTAATAAAGATGGAGCAGATTTTTGCTGTTAGTGATATGAAAAGCATAGGTAGACTTCTTTGTGTCAAGCTTGAACACACGCTTGCTTTCATCA